>CAZPFZ010000006.1:0-19546 GCA_964585955.1 uncultured Acidiphilium sp. | reverse complement strand
ATTATATAATTAATAACGTGATGTGAAAGCTTTTTTGCATAACGACACAAACTATGTACTAACAAAAAAACAATAAGGATAAAAAATGGCTACTATAAGAGACGTTGCGGCAAAAGCAGGCGTTTCGCCCGCCGCTGTTTCGCGCATTTTAAATAACGACCCGACCTACCATGCAACCGAAGAAACGGTTAAGCATGTGCTTTTTGTTGCACAAAAATTAAATTACACCGTACCCGACGGCTACCGTTCAAGGCGTAAACGCATACGTTTCGGGTGCATAAGCCGCATAACGGTTGAACACACCAAAGATAGCTATTTTTCGTCTATAGCGGCAAGTATTCAAAATTTTTGCGTTAAAAACAATATTGAGTTCGAACTTTTGCAATCTCAGTTTGAAGTGGAAAAACCCACCGTTTTAGAAAACTTTTTATCTTCTAACCTAAACGGCGTAATAGTGATGGGCGATATAGAGCCTTCACTTATAGAAACTATATCGTCGCACGGAATAAGCATGGTCGGAATAGATACCGCATCGGATAAAATAGACAATGTTCGCTATAACCGTTATCAGGCAGGCTGCAACGCAATGAACCACCTTATTTTAAACGGACACAAAAAAATAGCGTACGTGGGGTCTAATATTGAGCCGAGAACAAATTGGGACTTGGGCCGCTTTGATGCTTATAAAATGATGCTTTCTTTGCACGGAATAAAGCTCAACCCCGATTGGATTATAGACTGCAAATGGAGAAGAGAGACCTGTTATAATTTGGTAACCGAGCTTTTAAAAAGCGAAGATAAGCCTACGGCAATGTTTGTTGCAAGCGACCATATGGCAATTGCCGCAATGAGCGCCATTCACGACTTCGGTTTAAAAATCCCGGACGATATATCCATTATCGGCATTACCGATATAGAAGTTTCTAAATATTTAACGCCGCCTCTTACCACAATAAAAATACCGCAAGAAGAAATTGGCGTTATAGCCGCAAGCACTTTGCTTGCGCGCGTAAACAACGATAAAACCGTTGCAAAACAAATTTATATTCCCACTTCGCTAATCGAAAGAAAAAGCGTAAAATCAATTTAAAAGTACGTCTATAGGTTGATTATCGCATAATTTAGACTATATTTTTTTAAGGAGCCCTTTACTTGGACTCCTTTTTTCTTATTAAAAATAATTCCGCTACAGTAAGCAGTGAAAAATAATAATTACTGTTTAATGTTGCACTGCAACCTTGTGGAACATCGCTGCCGCCGCTTGAAATATTACCTGTAAAACTGTCTTCGGCTTCTATTTTTTTCCATACAGCCGTTACCGCAAGATCTTCTGTAACGCATGAAAAATCGACATCCCACCCGACGAATTCGTAACCTTGACGTTCTACATTCGGAGCAATAGCGCCTTCGCCTTTATTTACCGTTTGCGATGTAGAACCCGAAATAACCTTTCCGTAATTTGCGTCGAATGTGACTAAAAATTTATCCCTTTTGTTAGGATTGGTTTTTAGCGAAAACTCACCTAATTTATATCCGCAAAGTTCTTTGGAATAATGTAATTCATTGCCATTGGCAAGAAAAACCGTTCTACCATACTGCGTTTTTAAGCAAATATATGCCTCGCAAGAGCTACCTAAATTACCATCTACGTCAAACTTTAACGCAAAAGTTTGACTCTCGCACGAACCTACTTGAGTTAAATCCGCATCGCAAGCAATAATTTGCTGCACGTTACCGCTTTTTAACAAAATTTCTACTACGGGCTTATTTAACATTCTCGCAAATCCGTTATTTGTAAGCGTTATTTTAAAAATGTTGGTTTGGTCTATAAAAAGGTTTTCGGGCGTTTTTAATTGAGAAACAAACAATCTATAACCAAGCCTATTGTTAACAAACTCAAAATCGGTGGTTTTTCCGTTATATTTTTCATCAATGCCATCGTAAACGCTATTTTGCCAAGTAGCTATAACTTTATCGTAATTCCAATCGATATTTAGGTAAGAAGTATGCGTTATAAACCCCTCTTTTTCAAGAAACTCAACACAGTTATATTCACCTATAGCACCGTTATCGGCATCTTTGACCACTTCACCGCCATAATATGTTTTTTCGGCTTGTTTACCTATAAAAGCAATTTCCGCCTCTCTATCGGTAAAAGTTCCAAGGTCGCTTGCCGATCCCAAATAGCCGTCGTTATACACGCCAACTCGTTTGGCTTTAGGGTAATTATCGCAATTTAGGTTTGCTAAATCGCTTGTTTTAAGCGACAAATCATATTCATTATTAATCCAATATAAAAAGTACAGCGGTCTTCTTACCGATACGCCTATTTTATCGGGAGTGTATTTAAGCCAAGCATCTACAATTTTATAATATGTAGCGGCATTTTCGGGCTTAGAGGAAGCAATGGGAGTGGAGTGTTGCTCGCCCCAAGGACCAACCATGCCCGATTCTATACCTAAAACTACGTTTGAATATTCACTTATCGCACCGCCGAGTGCTTTAATATGCTTACATATCAACTCGATATCCGGCTCGTTTTCAAGATATTTTCCGTTATCGTCGGTATCCCCCGACAAATTATAGCTAAAACGTATTATAGCACCTATTTTATACTTTTGCAAATACCCCAAAGTACTTTTTAACCCTTGCAAAGCCAAAGCGTCTATTTCGCCGTCCATACCGCCGGCGCGCGAAGAAAAAGCTTCTAACCCGAAACGCAAATGATAAAGCCCGAAACTATCGGCATATTCGGCAATACGCCTTTCGCTTACGGGAGGTAACTCGGATTGTGGTTTTAAATAACCTTCGAAGGCTTTATAAAAACCGCAATCGGGGTTAATAATTGTTTGCGTACTTTCTTCAAAGTTAACGGTATTGTCGGCATGAGCTTTGTGTTTAGTAGGGGCACAAACAAAAGCCGCACAACAAAGAACGCTTAACACAATATAAATTACTGTATTTTTTTTAAGCAACAGTGTATACCTCCGTTTTATAAATAGTCGAAGAATACCCGCCTATAGTTGCGGCAATCCGCTTTTCGACCGTATAATTAGTTGACAAATTAAGTTCCATAAAAACAGGCTGTAATTGCCAATCGCCACCGTTTATTTTGTATTCGGCACCCATAAAATATTCAAAAGCAAAACCGAACGAAGAAACAAATTCCGCTTGATAGGTATAATTTTTATTACTGAATTCTCCCTCTTGCCCTATATGCAGCCTTACAGTTTTACTTTCGCCGTCTATTGGCTTTATACCGTTTTTAGAATTGCAAGGGGCGCAATGAAAAACCAAAATAAAAACAAAAATATAAACAATGGCTTTTTAAATCATTTTTTTGCACCGCGTTTAAACACATGGACAAATATAAGAGCTGCTTGCAACAATAAAGGCAATTGCACCGCTATGCTGCCTACCGAGCTTTTGCATCCGCCTCTTTCTCCGCTGCTGCTATCTGTATTTATTGTACTTGAAGAATCAACTACTGAAGAGGAAGTTGAACTATCGTTTTTAGAAGAATCAATAGGTTTATCGTCAGGTTTTTCGGGTTCGTCGGGAGAACCTGCATATAAAGTATCGCCATCGGCGATACCTATAGGTTGAGTATGGCTCATTCCGCCTGTTCCGTAAATACGGCAACGAACATATTTGTTTATACCGTAGGTTTTGTTAAGGTCGAGAGTGGGTTGAGTCCCTACAACAACGCCGTTTTCGGAAACCCATTCGAGTTTAACGTATTTTTCAGCCGTTACCGAAACAGTGCCTTTTTCTTCATCGGTAGTAACGCTTGTAAAGTAAGGAATATCGCCTGTGCGGTTATTATACATAATTTCGTCATCCGTTTCAGGATTGACGCATATTGTGGATATAAAGCTGTTACCGCTCTTTAATGCATTATATAAACCTTCGGTATTCATTTCGTCATCTCTTAACAACATAATAGACCAACCTGTGGCTATTGCGCTATTGCTGTGAGCATCGTCGCTACCGCTGCCCCAAATTGCTCTTTCGGGCATAGATTTTGACAAAATATAATCCCAAACGTTTTCGCTGTAATTGCGTTGCGCTTGCCCTGCATTAAATACTTCCATTCCGTATACAACAGGATATTTTACAAACAAGTCATACCAATAATCAACATCTTTTGTTGAGCGGTTGGGGTGAGCAAAATAAAGAATACCCTTGCCGTTCATTTTGGTAACGTTTTCGGCGTTGCCTTCGAACCCGTTGCTTACCGAAGCCCCCTTGCCGCGTTGATCGTAATAAGGTTCGAGCCCATAATATAAAGTATGATATTTTTTACTAAGCTCGTTGCCGTAAAGGGTTAAAATAGATTGATCGGTATAATAACCGCCTACGTATTCGAGCGTAACGTAATCGTGCTCTGTTATAACAACTGCGCCGTAACCGTATTTTTTATAAGCTGCTATTCTTTCATCGGGAAGTCCGGAAGCCACGTCTTTGTGTTCAGATTCTTCAAACTGTGCACTCGAATAAAATGTATGATTGTGCAAAGCCGAGGTAACAAAATTAATCTTAGACCAGTCTATACCGGCATATGGGTTTAAAACAACTTTCTTTTCGTATGCCATATCGGCTACCTCTAATTTAAAAGTTATACTGCCGCTTTTGCCGCCGCTTGTAACGCTTATTCTCACGCTGTATTCGCCTGCGGCTAATTTTTCTTTAAGTTTTAATTGATTGCCGTCGATATAAAATTTATCGTTATCGCTATCGCCGTCACCTGTTTCAAGCGCGTACTCGAAGTTAACTTCGTCACCGCCCTTTGCACTTAACGCGCCGGTCGCATAGCCACGAATATCGGTATCTTTACACACTTGCATAGGCTTGTCCGACGTAAACGTAAAATCTTCTATATCATTATAGTATACTTCTATTTCTATTTCACCCTTTATGTTACTTGTATTGCTTATAAAATAAGGTGGAGTTAAAGTTGCCGTTGCGGTATATGTTCCCTCTTTGTTTAAATTAACGGTTTGCAAATCCCAATCGGCAAGAGCAAAAACCTTTCTACCGTCGGATAAAGTTATTTCAACTGCTTCCGGTAAATCTTCGCTTGTAATGTATGTTCCGCAACGAACGGACATTTTTTCCGCCTTTGTTGCCGCGGTAATGTTTGCGGGCGTTTTATCGGCGTTTACGTCGTAAACAAAATCTTGCACGCCTATGGAATAACAAATACCCTTACCTTTTACGGTAGCTTTAATCTTTCTATCTACCATAAGCGAAACGGGAGTGTTTTCATCGAACAAAATAGCCGTTTCTGAGGTAACGGGATCACTGCCGTCTAAAGTGTAATAAATATCCACATCGAACTTTTGCGTATCAGTGGAATTACCTTTGCTATAAAACGGCTTTTGAGAGATAGAAAAAGAAACTTTATCGCTTATTGTAAAATTATCTGGTGCAGGTGTAACGGTTACCTTACAGTTTCTAAAATCGTAAACAGGAACGGATGCTTCTATTGAGCCTATAACGCTTTCGCCCGAAAGGTAAAGACTACCCTTTTGGCAACTGTAAGTTCCGCCGCTAACAACCGTGTTATCTAAATAAAAGGTACCGTTTAAAGAAATAGCCCTTAACGCAGAACCCGTGGATTTTTCGCTTACCGTAATTCTACAGTTGTAAAAATACGCATTACCTTGCTTGTTGTTTTCCCTAAACAAAACAGCTTGCTTTTCGGTATTTGCAGACTCCTTAATAATATTTATATTTTTTAACGAAGCGTGTACTCCGTTTTTTAAATCTATATATGCGCCCGCGCCCAAAGTTAAATTTGCAGTAGGCGCCCCGACTATTTCTATTTTGCCGTTAAGTTGAACGGGTGTTGTTAAAGTTAAATTTTTGGTTACGTTAACCAAAAGATTGCTTGTTGCACTTAAATTTGATAATGCCGAAGTAAACTGTTCTTCGTTTTGTACGGTTAAAGTCGTCTGCTTGTCGTATGTTACCTTTTCTTGAGCGGAAACAGACATAGAATTCGTTTTTAAAAATGCAATGAAAGACAACGCAAAAATAATTGAAAATATATAAGACAAGGTTTTTTTCATTTTTTTACTCCTTTATAAAAAGCAAAACATGTTAAAAAGGTAAAAGGGAACGAAAGGCATGCCTTACGCCCCCTTTGCCTATTATTCGTTTATTACGTTAGGTCTATCGGGAATATCAGTTTCTTTTTTTGCTTGCAAAAACAGTTACTGCTAAAGCAAGAGCAATAAGAGTTTCCATACCCAATACAACCGAGATTGCGCAAGATGTACCGTTAGAGCTTGAATCGGAAGGCTCGCTTGCAACGGAATCGGGAGCCGAAACGGGCGGTTCCGGAGTAACGGGACGGTTATACGTCATAGATAAAACCGTACTTTCGGTGTGGTTTTCGTCAGCAAGACGTTTAAAGTAAATTACAGTGCCGTATGCAATTGTGTCGCCGGTAACAACTTCGAATCCTTCAGCGAATTCTTCGTTGGTAGAAGCAAGAACGCCTTCTGCTACGGTAACAGTGTTGTCTTCGGAGTTAATTGTAATGTCTTCTTGCGAAACTGTAGCCTGAACTTTATTGATTGTAAGTTTGCTTGTTACAACTTGATATTTGAATGCAAGAGAGCCTTTAAAGGTAACTTTTACAGGGTAAACGCCTACATTAGAAGGTGCGCTTGTGGTCCATTTATCGGTAGATTCATCTAAGCAATACTTAATTTCGAGGTCGAGATCTTGATCGTTTTCGGCAACAAAGTTAATAGCTTCGCCTGTAAAATCAACGGTCATTTCTTCAGCCGTAATGTTAAGAGTTTCAAATTCTTGTTCGGAAGATTTTAAAAATTCAACCGAATACAATGTTGCGCTCTGTTCACCTTCGTTAGGAGTATAGGTGTTTGTGGGCGGATCAAAATAAAGGTGGAATCCGCTGATTGTTTTACCCTTTAATCCGAAAGCTTCCATAAAGAATACCAATTCCATATCGCCTGTTTCAGCAATTAAGCCTTCTTCGGACCAATGGTTACGGATATCGTCGTGACATTCTATAACTTCGCCTTCGTTTTCTTCTAACCAAACAATACGAACGCCAAGGTTCATGCCTTTAATACCGGATATATTGATTACCAACATATCGTAATCGGTTTCGTAATTTTTAACTTCGAACTTAATGCTTGACCATTCACCGTGCGTCCAGCTAAGATCCCAACCTAAAGAGCTTTCCAAGCAGTTCATGGAAGAAGTTGTCGGTTTGGTTATATACATTCCCGTAGGTTCGGGATCGGGGGTTTTAAAGGTTATGGATTTAAATGTTACGCTTCTTGCAGCGCTTATTTCTTCAAGCTTTGCATCAATGTAAATTCTTATGGTAAAGTTTGCGGGCAAATTGTAAGAAGAAACATCTATTTGTTCGGTAGAAGTTCTGTCTGCAGGGTAAGCTTTATGACCTAAAGACCAATCAACCGTGCCGTTTATATCAAAACAAATTTCCACTGCTGCGTTTGCAGTCATAACTGCTTCAAATATATAGTTGCTTTTATCGTAATTGGTTACAGAAATATCAAATGTGCTCCAACCGTTAAGCTCGGTATATGTTATTGTTTGAGCACCGTTTGCATCTTTAGAATAGGTTGCGCTGAGTCTTGAAGGTACGGTTATATCGCCTATAACCATTTCACCCATAGGAACTTCAAAACCGTGTTCGCCGTCTTTAGTAGCTGTTATTTCAATAATCTCAAAAGTCGCATTTGCTTGGTTTTTAAATTTAAAAATAAAAGCAGAAGTTGCGGTATAAGTTGAAAGATAAGAGCTTATGTTTGCTGTAACAACAGAATAGCCTTCCTTTGCATAGTCAACCAAAGTTACGTTCCAACCGGCGGGTGAAATTTGAGCAACATAACCGGTAACGTCACCGTTTTCGTCGGTTCCTGCCGCGTGCATGCCTATTTCGGTTATTCCGCTTGCTTTATATTTAAAAGAAACGTAAGGCTTGTCGCTTGCATTATAGTTTTCAACGGGAATACTTAAATAAGTAATGTCTTCACCCTCTAAGTTATCTATAGTGCTTTCGTCTGCGGCAACAAATGTAGCTTTGTTGTTTTCAACGGTTGCATTGGTACCCGTAACTTGCATTTCCCCGAATTTTAATTGGGCAACGGGTTTAGCGGGTTCGGGTTGAACAAAATCGGTATAGTTTTCGCTTGCGTTAAATACAACGCCCCAAAATTCAACTTTTTCAACTCTTTCATTTGATGACTTACCGTTGATGTAAATTTGGAAAGCTAATCTGTTAAGCTCGTTGTTCAACAATACGTCGGGCGTTTCAACATGCAATTCAAACGTTCCGTCTTCGCCGAGCGTTACAATGCCGCCGCTTGCCGTTGTATTGAATAAACTGCTGTAAAGCGTTGAAGTTCCTGAACCTTCAGCATTGTATCTGTAGTTAAACTTAATACGGTAAACATTTTCGGAAACTTTACCTTTAATGTGCATGTACTTGTGATCGGTAGCGTTTAAAGTGACTCCGCCAAGCTTCATTTCGAGTATGTCGGCATGTTTTATGGTGCTGAATGCAACAACGCCGCCTTGTTGGTGACTATCCACCGTCACACCTTCGGTTCCACTGTAATTATCTGGTACGGTAAATGCATCGGCATAAACTATTGCAGCAGATGCAATTGACGCTACGCATACAATTAACAGTGTAAGAACAGCTAAAAGTTTTCTCTTCATTTGAGTTCCTCCTTTTTAGCCGTTAAATTGCCAAACCGTTCGGGAATTAAGTTTTTTGAAACTTAGTTAATAGGGTGTTATAACCGTTTAAGGCGATAACAAGCGAATTTAACTATAATTTTAAAATGCAACAATAATACAACCTATTCGGCTTGATTATCCAACGACTAAGTGCTTTGCACTAAAATTTTTTTTTATTTTTTAACGATACTCTTGCGCTATCCCTTATATGGTTTGCGTTAAACAAGCTATACTCAATTTAACGCAAGGTTCGCTAATTACAAAGATTTAATAAAAATATAATAATTGATTATTCTGCCTGCGGCTTTTTAAATTCTATGCCGACAAACTGCATAACTCTTGGTGTTTTAAGCGAACTGCCTTGAGCTACTTCAACATAATTTCCGTTAGGACCTAAAATAACAGCATCCAAATAAAACATTATTTTATTAATTGACTGATCTTTTAGCGATGCGCCGTTTGCCGTTAATGCTTCGCTAAAATCTATTTCGTAAGTATGGAATACGTACTCACCTTGGTCGTCTGAGCCGTCAGTTTGAGTATGGTTAAGTTTAACCTGCGTATCGGTATTGCCGTCTGAATTTTGTATAACGGTATTTGCCGAACCGTAACCGAGAGCTATACCGAGATTTTTAGCTCCGTAAAATTTAACCTTTATTACAACCGTGCTATATTCAGAGTTATACGATGAAACGTTAACGGCAACATCGCTCCACCCTTGAGTTTTATCATAGGTTAAGGTTGCCATACCTCCTGAAGTTACATTTGATTTTGTTAATCCGTTACCTGCGGCAAAGCTCCAAGTTGAGGTAACCTTGGGTGTTCCGTCGTCAACATTTTGAACAAACTCTATATCCTCTATATAAAGCGTTCCCGTTCCGCCGGGCTTTTGTTCGCCGAACTCAACGGTATCTATATAGAAATACAATGCAGTGGGCTTTAAGTTTTTAACATAACTGCCAGGGATGGTAGTTGTAAAATCGTTTGAAAGTTCTTCTAAACTTGAAAAATCAAATTCCAAAGTCTCAAACTCTTCGGGGACTTCCATACCAAATGCAGAAATATAGTTGTAATCTAAACTTGTAGAAGACGTTGTTAGCGAATATTTTATGGCAATAGACAAATTCTTTACGTTAATGCCCTTTAAACGCATTTTTAATGTTGTATAGTCGGATTTATAATTGAAAATATCAGCAACAACATAGGGGAAACCACTTGCAAACGAATAATCTATAATGGCATCGGTGCCGTTTGTCCTATCGTTTTTGCTTTGCTCTATTTCTAAATAGTCGTATAACCCTTCTATAGAAGACCAAGCGCTGATTGTGGGCGGTGCAACCAATAACGATAAATCGGGATCGGTATCGTCTACAAGTTGAATGCTGTTTATAAGCATTTCGCCGCTATACTCGTCTATAACCTGCTTTGGATTGCTGTCTATCATCAACATAAAGCCGATTATTTTCTTTTGCGTAACCTTTTCGCCAAGAGCAAGGTTATAATGCGCATCTAAAACAGCGCCTTCGTTTAAATTGCATAAAACAGTGCTTTCACCTTCGATAACGGCATTATTATATACGGTAACACCGGGGCGATTTTGTGCATACTGCTCGTAATAAACGGCTACGATTGCTATTTTTTGCACGCCAGTACAATTTATTTTCAGCTTTAAATAACTGTATTTTGCGTGGTAGTTTTCAACGGGCACAAATACGTACGAATAAGCAGGCAATGCTAAATCTCCGCCATTATATGTAACCTTATATCCGCCACCCTCAGACAGAATAGTGTAACAAGCATCGCTCGACGTTAACGTTCCGACGGTAACAGGGGCCGAAGTATCGGCATCGGCAGGTTGATTTTGCGGTTTTTGCGGATAATCAACCTTGGGTGAAACAACCTCAGGATCTTTAATATCTTCATCGGGAACAGCCGAATCAGTCCATACTATTTCCTGCTTTTTTTCGGGCTTGTTTGCATTAGATATTAAAACGGTGGCGGTAATTGCGCCTGCGATAACCACAACTGCAAGCGAGACAATCAAAATTAAAGTTGATTTTTTCATAATTTTCTCTCCTTATTCTTTTACAGCGCCCATTGTAAGCCCTTTTATAAAGAACTTTTGAGCAAACGGATAAACCAACATAATAGGAACCATTGCTATAAAAATTTGAGCACTGCGAATAGTTTTTCCCGGTAAGCTTTGAATTAATTGCTGTATTTCGGGATCGGGTGATTTTGAAAGAGTCGTAAGCTGATTGATTATATTGTAAATATACGTTTGTAAGGGATATTTTTCTACCGCCATATAAATATAACCGTCAAACCAGTTATTCCAATGCGCAACCGCGGTAAACAGCGTTACGGTAGCCACCGCAGGAAGGGATATAGGCGTTATGATTTTTAATAAAACGGTTAAAGGACCGGCACCCTCAAGATAAGCGTATTCTTCCAAGTCTTTGGGAACTTGTTTGAAAAAGTTTATGAACAATACCATGTTCCAAGCATTTGTTGCAAGTGGTAAAACCAAGCAAAAAATACTATCGTCTAAACCAAGGCTGTTTATTACCAAATATGTGGGAATAAGCCCTCCGTTAAAAAACATGGTTATAGTGTAAAACACAACGTAAAATTTTCTACCCTTTAATTTGTAGCCGTTTTTTGCTAAGGGGTAAGCGGCAAGCATTTCTACCGAAACGCAAATTATTATTGCAAGCACTACCCTTAACACCGAAATTCCGAATGCCCTGAAAAATTCGCCTTTAGAAAGCAAATATTGGTAAGCATTAAAGTTTATTCCTACAGTGCCGTCGTTACGCAAAGGTAGAAATGTTACATTGCCCGAAACCGCAGGCAACTGTTCGGATAGAGACAACGCCAATAGGTTTAAAAAGGGAGCAAGACACAAAAGAGCAAAAACAATAAGTATAAAGTCATTGCATATAACGAATATTATTCTCGATGGCGAGGTTTTTATTTTTCTTTTCATACCCCACCTCAAAATATCGTGTATCCGTTAATTTTATGAGCAAGTTTATAAGAAATTGCAAAGAATACGCAACTTATAGCGCTCTTAAACAAACTTATAGCCGTACTCAAAGAATAATCGGTTCCCACAACCATGGCTTCTCTGTAAGACATGGTATCCAATATATCGCCCGTTTCGTAAACCAACGAGTTATACATAACCAAAATTTGCTCAAAGCCCGCGTTCATAATATTACCTATGTTAAGCACGCTTGTAAGAATAATCATGGTCATAATACCGGGAATAGTGATAAAAATACACTGTTGCCATCTGTTTGCGCCGTCTACCTTGGCGGCTTCGTATAAAGAAGGATCTACCGTCGCTATAGACGCAAGGAATACTACGGCTTGATAACCGAGGTTTTTCCATAAATCCGTTCCTATTATTATCGTCCTAAAATATTGGTTACTCGACAAAAAGTCCGTTTTTTCGGCAGCGGGATTAAACGTTAAAATAATTTTATTAAAAAGTCCGTCCAAGCTGAATATTTCAACAAAAACCGTGCCTATTAGAGCCCAAGAAAGAAAGTACGGCAAAAATACTATTGTTTGAACGGCTTTTTGCCCTGCCTTTGTTACCATTTCGTTAAGTAAAAGCGCTAAAACTATACTTAAAACGGTAGTTAGCACTATTTTCCATACAGCAATGTATACGGTGTTAAACAATGCGGATGCAAAATCCGCCCTGTTAAACAATCGCGTAAAATTGTAAAAATCAACAAACTTCGATCCGAAAATGCCCGCCGACACACTGTATTTTTGAAATGCTATAACCAAACCGAATAAAGGAACAATACTAAAAATAATACCGAGAATAACCGAAGGCGCCATCATAAGATGCAACGGCAATTGCAGTTTTATTTCTTCCTTTCTTCTATTTTTTCTTTTTTCGTCATCGGTCGTAACCGAGGCTTTGATTAGTTCCGCCATTTAATCCTCCGCGTGATTAATCTTCTTTCCACTGCGTTTTATACCATTGATTTACTTGAGTTAAAATAGCGTCGCCACCGTTTTTGTTGTATTCTGTAACATATTCGTCAAAATACGACAACGGTTTGCCGCCCGTGATTATTTGAGCATAAGTTGACGCACTTAGCGTTGTGGATATATATCCGCTGTATTCTTGCATTGCGGTAGTTGCAGGTCCGTAGTATTCGTCATATTTGGCTTTTAACTCGCCTTCGGTGAGTTTTGTTACCTGATCGTAACCGCAGTTATCGTCTATCATACAGTGATATATACCCCAGCCGAGACGCTCGTCGGCTGTCATTTCGGTTAACTTTTTGCCTTGCCTTACAGCATAGTAATATGCATAACCGTCATCCCAATGCAAATCTTTTTCTCTTGTTTTTAGCTTATTGTATATTGCAAGTTGTTTTTCGTAAGAAGCTAAAGCTTCAGTAGAAAGTTCGGCTTTTTCAACATCGCTTAAAACCTTCCATTCGGGAGTCATGCCCGCTTCGTAAGCACTCTTAAATACTTCGTTTACCCTCTTGTATTCTTGAATAGAAGCTATAGAATTCCATAATTTAATGGGAACCATATTGTAATAAAATCCGTTTTCGGGTTTTACATTTTCACCGTAAATTTCGTAAGCGTTGTCGTTATAATATACATCATAGAACAAGTTTATTATTTTTGCGGCGGCTTCGGGATATTTACACTTTGAAGATACACAGTTAAATCCCGACAAACTTACTCTTTTTACTATGGGCAAACTTTGCTGACCGTTATAAGAGGGAAGATCAACGCTTACCCAATCGGCACCGGCTATGTTTGAAACGGTGGAATTTATTTCGCCGTGCGGCAACCACCATTGCCCAAACAACATACCCGTTTTACCCGCTTTAATATCATCGTAAACCATATCTATGTTTTTGTTTACAAAAGACTGATCTATAATGCCTTTTTGGTACATTTCGCGCATTGTGGAAAGCGCGTTTTTCATTTCTTGACTAGTGTTGCTTGCGTAAAGCTCGCCATTATCGCCCAGAAAGTATGCATCGGGAGAGGCTCCGTGTGCTTGCATTAAGCCTGATGCGCTACCTGTGCCCGTCCACATAATATCTTTATGGAAAGATAAGGGTATAAGCTGATCGGCTTGAACTTTTGTAGCTTCGGCTATTTTATCTTTATTATTTAAGAAAGTTTCACCTAAAGCTATAAGTTCTTGAATTGTTGTAGGAGCTTGAGCGTTGCAAATATCCAACCAGTCTTTACGGATATAAAGCTTTTGCGCACTTTCGTATTTATTGCTTGCCATGGGGAAAGCATAAAGTTTGCCCTCTATCATAGCGTTTGGCAATATTTCGGGCATATGTTCAAGATATATATCTTGCAATTCTTGATTTAAATACCAAAACGAAGGTCCTAAATCGGCAAGTCTGCCGTTTTTCATTAGGTCGGTAAACATTTTAGTATCTGTAATATAGAACATATCAGGCTCTTTATTAGCACCTATTGCAAGGTTTAATCTCGTATCATAGTTTGTTGTAGAAGCAACCACGGTATATTCGAGGTTAATGTTTAAAACATCTTTAACAAGCTTGTTAAAACTTTGATTATGCGGAGTTGTTCCCGCCTTCACATTTGATTCGAGAGGATAATCGATTGCCGCAACGGTAATGGTTATTTCTTCGTCGTAAGGTTTAAGCTGTTCGCTTGCGTAATCTAACCCGACAACTTTATCGGGTAATTTACCGGGATCTATAGCCGTATATTCGTCATCGGGATTGTACGGTTTAAAGAAACAGGCAAAATACACAACAGCCAAAATTATTACCAAAGCCGCAGCTATGCCGCCAATAAGTATTTTTTTGTTTTTTGTCATTTTAAATACTCCTTATCGATTTTTTTATATGTGTTTAATCACGCATAAATTTCTACTTCGCCTACCCACATGATGCCTTTACGGAATGCCGCGCCGCCGCCCGCAGGTTGACGTATTCTTAACTTTTGAGAAGAAACGGATGAAAACTCAATGGTAGTTTTGTTTGTGTTGGAAGCAATGCCGCTTTGCGTTGCAACCTCTTTCCACTCGCCGTCTTCAAAAACTTCTATGATAATTGTAGAACTCGAATAATAAATGCCGTTATCGTATGCCCAAGCTATTACTACTTTTGAAATTTGTTCAACAGCAGTAAATTGGAATTCTATGTAGTGATCTTGTACGTACTCGGCATCGCCGCTGACCTTTTCTTCCGCACTTGCCCAAGCACGTTTAGCCCAATACATTGTTTCGCTTATAAATCCGTCGTTTATAGCAGCCGTTCCGTTGTTGCGGTAATCGGAAGAATAATACGAATCTACTGTTACGGTAGCGCCGTTTTTAACATAAGCAAGGTTATCTTTACCGGTATTTCCGTTAGGTTGACCAGCCGACTGAGCTATATCTCCCTCACCCTTTAATGCTATGCTGCCCCTTTGCGATTGAGGCGTAAGCCCTGTTACCGTAACTTTATCCAAAAGTATTGCAGTTGTAAGATATGATATAAAATCATAGGTCCAACTTCTATTAATATATTCCTGTGCCAAATAATCTATTTCGTAATCGTTTACGTAATCCAACGCAAACACGGGGAAATAATTATAGGTACGGTTTCTGTTTATGGTGTTAACTGCGGTTGCAATGTTGTACTCGTTTGCACTTTCGCTTAAATCTTCGGCGTAATTTTTCTCAAAATTCCAAGTGGTATTAAAGCTTTCAAACATCATACCGTCTATGTATTTCCCTATATAATCTAATACGGAAAAACCGCGGTTTGCAACAAGCTTTGCATCGGGAAATTCTTCACGAAGCCTTTTAACGAGCGATACCATTCCGCCCGAAGTGGACATATCTACGTCAACCGAATCTATGGTATCCATAAATAATCCGTCTGCACCCATTGCAAGAATTTGTCTTGCTTTTTCAATTATAATTTCCTGCCAAACGGGGCTGCCGGCATCTACAAAATAAGAATTCCAATTGGTATTCATTTTAGGCGCGCCGTTTTCGTAAAGATAATATGAAGCATATCCTCCCTCGCCTAAACCGTCGCCGGTGTTTAACGAATCGTCCTCGCCTATGGTTATATAGCAAATTGTATATACACCTGCATCGTTAAGCTTTTTGATACCTTCGGTACCCAAGTTGCGAGATTCGCAAATGGCAACGTCATAATTGGTCATTTCTTGCGTAAACGCACCGTAATAACAACAAAACGAACTTACGTCTAACCAATCGACTTTTTTACCTTGCGCGTTGAGTCCGTTTCTTTCAGCTAAAGGACGAGAAAAAATACTCACCTCAACCTTTTCGATTTGTGGCTCGGTTGGCTTATTGCAAGCGAATAATACCGTTGTGCTAAAAGCCATTAAAATAGCCGTTAAAAATGCAATTAAATGTTTCATTTATTTTCTCCCGTTTAATTATTTGCAATATGCGGCATAAAAACAATTACTTTCACCGCCCCCCTGAGAGCAGTACAAAAAAGCAAACTTGCTTTTTTATTTTAGCCATATATTATTTATTTAGTTTGTTGCCTTAACTGTTCAAGCGAAATATATTGTCCGTTATTTAAACGCGATGCCTCGCTTGCCATTGCCATTTCGTGGCTTTGAACTGAGTTTGCAATGGTTGAAGAGGGATCTGCGCTTTCGCCCTCTAAATAATCGAAAAATTCCGTAAGCATTGCATTATCTCCGCCGCCATGACCGGATAAATCGTCAGCTAAGGTGTTTATATCGTATACGGTGGGCTGTTTGCCGAAAGGCGTAACCGTTACGATATTGGTTTTTTGATCGGCTATAATTTCACCGTGAGTACCCATAATTTTAAGGTATCTGCTCATATCTTCGGTAAAACCGCACATTGTAAAGTTGAGCGTTACGCCGTCTTCAAACAAAACGTTACATACTTGATGATCTACAACGTTATTATCGCATGCGAATACACATCTGCCATAAGGACTTGTTTTTAACGCGTTTAGCAAACCCTCTCTGGTAGGATTTTCTATAATTACGTTTAATGGCCAATCGCGATTACCCGAATCGTAACCGTTAAGCGAGCTTTCTATATATATTTTTTTTGCGCTGTAGGTACAACTGTCTGCATATTTACAATTAACGCAATACTCGCTTGCGCCTTTCGGCGCGTTTTCCTTTTTAAAAAATTTAAGCGAACCGAAAGAGGAAACGCCTAAACACCTTTTACCTATAAGCCAACCGTAAATATCAAAATCGTGACAACATTTTTGCAAAATCATAGGACTTGTGCTTTCGCTGTTGCGCCAATTGCCCCTTACAAAGCTATGCGCCATATGCCAATAACCTACATTTTCCAACGCTTGAATACTTACTATTTCACCAATGTTTCCTTCGCTTATAGCCCTTTTAACGGTTTTAAAAAAAGTTGTATAACGTAAAACGTGACAAACAAGAACTAATTTGTTTTTTTCGTTAACCTTTTGTTTTAAGCGGTAACATTCTGAAAGAGAAGGCGATATGGGCTTTTCTAACAATATATCATAACCTACGTCAAGCGCCTTTAACGCTTGCTCTACGTGTTGCCTGTCTTGCGTGGTAATAAACACCGCGTCGGCGAGTTTGGGCTGCGCCAATAATTCTTCAGCTGAAGAAAAACACATTTCGCAAGGAATGCCGTATTCCTCGGCGGCGATTTTTACCTTTTCGGCAGATACGTCGGCAACTGCCACTATTTTCATTTTATCGGGATGCATTTTTGCATAAGGCGCATATGTATGTAAACCGCGCGCCCCCAACCCCAATAACGCAACACTTTTCATAAAAACTCCTTTTTAACCGCAATAAAAAAATAAATACCGCGATTAAACTTTTTGCTGTTTTGTTTACTAAACAATTTTCATATTTTTATTATATCATAGGCATAAGCCTTTGTCAATACCTTTTTGAAAAAAACTTCCTACTTTTTTTCGACTTATGTCTTTTTAAAACACTGTTTGTTTACTAAACAAAATACATTTTTTGTTATAACTTTTTATATTTAAGGCTTTTGGGGAGTAAATAAGTTATATAAGTAAAAACAAGCGCATTGATATGTTTTATTTAAAAAAATAAAAGATCCGAACTAAACATTTTACGTTTAATTCAGATTCTTGTAAAAACTAATTTATTAGATTTATATGGACTATAAAAATTTTAAGTTGAGTTTTTATGCCGTTTAATAGCCGATAACGGTGTTATAGCGGCACTTTTACATATTTTACTCTTTTACTAAAGAGCCAACAAGTTACTTATTTGCTCAACGTTAGTGCAATTTAGCCGCCTTAAAATTCTAAATATGTAACGGTCGAACTCTGTGTGATCTATCAACCTGAAAGTAGCCGCCGTGAGATCTACTAAAAATTGGCAATTTTCTTGGTTTGCCATACAGCCGAGAGCGAGAAAGCGCAAAATTGCATATACTCCGCAAAGCGCTATATATTCGTTAAGTAAACTTTCGGGACGATCTTGAAAGGGAAACTGCGAAAAGAACATATGATTTACAAGAACGTGTTCAAAAAATATTTCCCAGTCGGGCAACAATTCTTCGAAATGCTTGTTTGCGTAATTATAACGCTCAATTGCGTTTTCTTCGCCAAAATACGCAAGAGCATTTTCGCCATATTGCCTTACGCTTTGACTGTTTGCGTCTATTGTTTGAATAATTTGCCTTGCAATATTAAGGCCAAAACTCAAATGTTCCTGCGTTACGCTCTTTGTTTGAACTGTTACATCGGTTGCTTTTGCACCGGTAAAAATATCGTGCAGCATTACCTGATCTTTATTTTTTAAGGCAATATCCACATTTTTAAGAACTTTACCGAGTTCAACAAACCTAAAAGCCAGCGAAATATTGCGGTTTTGCAAAACTGAAATAAGAAACAATCTTATTTGAACGCCCTCACCTAACGTTTCAAAAAAAGCTTTTCTTTCGAGTAAATTAGGTATACGCATGGTAAGTTTTTGGTAAAAGAACCGAATAGCGTCCTTTTTAGCGAGAAAAATATCTATTACTCCTTCACAACTGTTTGCGCAAGAACATTCGTATTTGCCGTTTTCCAAGCGAACGCCACGCGGATACAAACAGCAAACATCGGGCAAAATGCCTTCGCCTATTTCGGCGTGTAAAGCACAAAGTCCGTCGTTTAGCCTTAACGGACAATTACCATCGTATTTAGGTTCAAACCGCGCATATTCTTCTTCAGTAGGAAAATCGAGCACGCGCAAACCACAATCTAACCTTTTGCGCAAATTTTTGCGGCAATTTAGTCCCAATAAATAGTAATAATCGCGCATGGAAAGGGTAATAGGCCACCCAATGCAACAAGCAGAACGACATTCACCCGTTTTGCACTTAAAATTTAAAAAATAATCGGGAATTAAAAAATCATGAGTTTCCTTAATGTGTTTTTCGCACTGTTTATTCATAAAAAACCTCTATAAAGCGCAAGAGCGCCAAGCAAAAATATGCCCTATCAACCTTCTCTTAGACATTAGAGAATCTAGCTCCATTAAACTCTCTAATATCTACTAAATTATATCGCATTTTTTTTACTTTGTATTATTTTTTTCACCCACTTTACAAAAAAATTAAAAAAATTTTTTTAGTTATTAGCGAATTGATGAGATTTACATAACAAAAACCGCCGAAAGAGTTAAAAAACACTTTCGGCGACTATAATCAATTTGTATTTATTTATCGTTTAATTTTACTTTATTAATAATTTAAATTAAAAATGCATTTATAACATCGGCAACTTTTTCT
>CAZPFZ010000005.1:0-21002 GCA_964585955.1 uncultured Acidiphilium sp. | reverse complement strand
CGCTATACCCCATTATCAACTGAAATATACTTAATTGGACAAAGCTATTGCCAAGATGACAACAGCTTCACACTAATTGAAATTGGTTTTCTGCAAATCTCGATGTAAATAGTTAAACAACCAACTGCTACCACGCCAATTTTCCACAACATACGCCTTGCTTGCCTTGAACAAAGCAGATGCGTCGTCTTTATAATCTTTACGCACTTATCCCAATTACAATTTGTTTCAAAACATCATCATTTTTTGATGTTAAATCAACCCACTCTTGCAATCCGATAATAATGAAGAAGACGCCTGCGTCGGATGTTATTGGTATGACCCGATAGAGTTTAAAAAACATCTTGTAGAGAAGAAATAATTAAAGCGACCGAATATTTACTCGGTCGCTTAAATTCATATTATAGAAAGAATATCATAATCTATTTTATTTTCTAAACACAAAAATATATTCGTGCTTAAACAAATATAAACCGCTTTTCAACGCACGTTGCCGCCAAAGCGCTTTTTGGTTAGTTTTTCCTTTTGTTTCTTCAAAGTTTTTAACTATAGTGGCTTTCAGGGTTAAACCTTCTTGTTGCATTGCTTGCATACAATAAAACCCTAATGGGACAAGCTGCCTGTTTGCGTATTTATCTCCGATAATAACCACACAATATCTTCCTTTTTCAAGGATTGAAGAAGTGTTTCTTACAACGCGACGAAAATTATCTATAAAATCTTCTAAACTATCAGAGTTAGATAAATCGTTTTCATCTTCGCTAAACTTGATTATGTCCCAATACGGTGGGTGATAGATTATAAATTGGACGCCTTTAATCTTGTCTTAAAGATAAGTTTCGCTTACGTATATTAACGATTTTTTGAATTCTCAACTGCTTTTTTGATTTCCCAACCGCTTTTTTCCAACAACTCCTCAGCAGAGTCGGACTCTTCTCCCGTTAAATCGCATACTATGCCGATAATTCGTTTTCTTAATTTAATATTCGTCGGCTTTAAGTTAATCATTAAATTTTCGTATACGTAGCCCAACTGAACCATTAACGAAGTCGATAGCATATTAAGAACCAACTTTTGCGCAGTTCCCGCTTTCATTCTCGTTGAACCCGTTATCGCTTCCGCGCCTGTATCCGTAACGATTTCGCAAGCGGATATTTTACCTATAACCGTATTTTCGTTTGAAGTTAACGCTACGGTATACGCTCCGCAAGAATTCGCGTATTCCAAAGCCCCGATTACATAAGCCGCTCCGCCCGCCGCCGAAATACCGACTACGCTATCGTTTTCAGTCAAGGCGTATTTCGCTAAATCGTCGCGTCCGCGTTCTAAACTATCCTCAGCGCCCTCGCTCGCCGTTCTCAACGCGCCGTCGCCGCCCGCTATAATACCGATTACTACGTCTGAAGACGTTCCGTACGTCGGAGGGATTTCAGACGCGTCAAGCACGCCTAAACGTCCGCTCGTACCGCACCCAACGTAAAACAACCTACCACCGCGTTTCATTCTCGGCAAAATTGCGTTCACCGCTTTTTCCATAGACGGCACGGCAGCCGCTACGCTGTTTACCGCCCGTTCGTTTTCGTACTGTATTGCCTGCAACATTTCAACTGTACTCATACGGTCTATATGCATCGTTCTTTCGTTTCTTTCCTCTGTCTTTAACATATCGTTACCTCTCGTGATAATCCTGCCTTATATAGCGCGCCGATTACGACGTCTTTGTTAAAAACTTCGAACGCGTATTCTTTTTTATCGTTTAATTTAAAGAGTTCATCTTCGATATACGGTTTCAAAACTTCAAAGCGTTTCGTCAAACCTCCGACGAATTTAACGTCAACTCTATTTTCCGAAAAGCGTTTCCCCGCCGTATGAATCAAAAGCGCAACGCGTTGCATATTAACCCGTAATATTCTTTCCGCAATTAAGTCGCCTTCGTCGAACGCCTCGAATACAATAGGCGCGTAAGAGGCGATTTCTCTTTTACCTTTCGAGTAAAACTCTCCCAAACTGTCCAAAACCGAAGTCTTTCCCGTCCGTTCTAAAATTTTGTCACGAATTTTAGTATTACCGCCCGTTCCGTCTTCAGCGCCAATTGCGGCGGCAATTCCCTGAGCGCCGACGTCGTACCCCGAGCCTGCAAAATCGAATAAATAACCTGCTCCGCCGATACGAATCAAACGGTGTTCCTTTTGAACGAACGCGCAAGACCCCGTACCCATAATCAAAGCTACGCCGTCTTTACCTTTTAACCCCGCAGCGATAATATTTTCGCTATCCGAGCCGTTGGCGTATTTGGCAAATCCGTATTCGGCAAGAAATTCACCGATTAACTCGGCGTTTCCGCCGCTAATACCGCCCGCCACGCCGACGAACACGCTAATTTGAGAAAACGGGATACCATGACACGTCTTTTCAATGCCATCGCTCAACACGCCAAGACAGGCGCGTATCCCGAGGTCTATCGGATTCGACGCGCCCAGCGTTACGGTTTTTATTATACTACCGTTAACGTCAGCCAAAGCGAAACGCGTTTTCGTTCCGCCGCCGTCTACTCCGAGATAATATTTAACTTCTTCCGACATCACCGCTTCACCTCAAAATTTCCCATAAAAACGTTTGATTTTCTTCAGCGCATAAAACCACTCGTTTTTCTTCTGTTTTCAGCGTTTTACCGCTTATACAGTCAACCAACTCGCAATCAAACGGCATATTAACCGTTAAAGTACCATCACAACGAGCCGTAATCGAAAGATATTTCCCGTTTGCATATACGATATTACCCGCACTGTATATAAAAGCGCAGCTTTCGCTTATAGCGCTTTGTAATTGCAGTTCAGTATACGCCTTTTCCTCACCGGAAAACTTTTTAAATTCGTCGCCCGAAACCATTACGGTTTTACCGCCCGTTCTTAACCCGTCTATCAACGCCGCGTTTTCGTTCGTCGGCGACGGCGCAAGGAAAATCACGGCCTTATATTTTTCCAAGGAGTCCGTTTTCAAATTCTGGCGCAACAATAAATCGTACGGCGCGCCTAAAAACCCGAGCGTAACGATTTGACAGTAAACGCTTTCCCAACACGTATCGTCTGAAGCGTAATAAGCGTATTCCTCGTCTAAAATTACGGCGATTTCGCTTGCGGAAGGTATATTCGTCGCGACTTCTTTTTCGTAAAGAGCGCGAGTTTTTTCAATCAAAACCGCAAAATCACTATCAACAAACCAACCGCCCCACATATCAAACCACCAAAACGCGTTTCGGCTTATAAAAACTTTAGAAAACGAACGCAATATATTCCGTAACGAATTTTGCTTATCAGGACCCTTCCACACGGGAGCGTCGTAATAAGTAATCGGTTCGTCAAACAACCAAGGCGCGCTTTCAGACAATAGTTTCGTACTGCTCGTGCGTACGTCCGCCTCTATAAACCACAGTTTACCCGCAAGCCGAGTAGATTCGATAGGCGAATGATAAAACCAGTCCACGGCGTTTCTTCGCCCGTCCGTATACGCGAACGGCGAAGCGAAAAAGTCAATATTTTTACTGCGTAATAACTTTGAAAACGAACAATGCCCGTGATATTTCGTCAACTGTCCGACGTATCCGCCAAAGCAACCGACGAAAATATCGCCGTCGAACAGCCGTTTTACATAAGCACAAAAATACTCCGCGGCTTCCGCGTAAGCGTCATTTTTAAAACGGAAATAATCCCTAACGTACTCTCCGTTATATTCCCTTTCGGCTTTATTAGGAATCCGCACGCAATCAAACGAATTATAACTTGAATTCCACGCCGAATTTAACGCGTCTATTAAACCGTATTTCTGCGTACAGTACGCTTTAAACGCGTTTTGCGCTGGTTCGGAATAATCCTCCGTGACAGACCGACGAATAGGCGCGATCCACTCTTCGGTATGCATAGCGGCAGGTTGCCACGCAATCACGTTTTTAGCATAACCGCTGTCATCTAAATGCATTTTTAACGCCTTTAAATACTCGCCCGCGTCGATTCGCCAACGCAAAGAAGATATGGACTGCATACGCGTAGTCCCGTCGTCGTAGAGCGTAAGTTCGTTCGGATAACGTTTCCTCCACCAACTCGGCATATTCAAATTGATACGGAGTATTATTTTTACGTCGTTATTTCCCGAATCGGCTATCAATTTACGAATATCCTCATTCAACGACGAAAAATCGTATACGCCGTCGTCAATCCACGTCGGTTGAGAAAAACCTTTTTTCAAACCCGTTTCTTCGTTTATAGGAAACTCGCTCGCCGCCACCGTGATACAGTACAACTTAAACCCCGAACGCGAAAACGCTTTATAGTCGGCGTTTTCCGTCAAATAAGTCATATACGCGGCAGGGACGACCGTTTCGCCGTCGACCTCAAAATAGGGAACGCCGTTAACGACTTTAACTTTTTTCATTTATCTCCTTTAAGTAATCGAGCATAAGTAACTTTTGCAATCGCGCTAACGCAATTTCGCAACTTAAATACGCTCGGCAGAAACTAACTTTCCGTCTTTAATGCGTATATCGATCGTCCCGTAGGGAGTCGGTATCGTCGCCTGTAAGTTTTTAACCTCGCTCGTGTCGGGTTCTACCGTATACGTCTTAAATCCGTCGGTCGTACGTAAGCCGATAATATCCTCTACGATAAACGCAACTATGCCGCTCGACCAAGTGTGACAAAGACTATGACGGAAACCTTTATAACAAAACGCGCCGTAGTCGCCGTGCAAATCTTTAAGCCCCGACGGAGTTATCTCGTCTATTCTTCCGCTTCCGTCTAACCAAGACAATTCGAAATCTTCAAAGAAACTCGTCGCACCACGATCGAGCATTGCGCCGTAATATTCCTTCAATAAAGCCACGGACTTATTAGACCCGCTCTTTTTTAACGCTTTAAGGATAAAGTACGACATAAACGTAGAAAATCCGTTCGCGCCGTCACGTTCCAAAAATTCTTTCGCGCCCGCCAAATTCCCGTCGCACAACACCTGTACGGCACGGGTTTGTTTTTTTAAAGTAGGTTTCTCGGTATAACGTTTTAATTTCCTTTGAATATTAAAACATACGTTACGGTCTTCTTCCGAGGTCAAAAACGGCAACAATTTATGCGTCATCATCAAAAACAGCATTGCGCTGCCTATTTCGCAATCAGGAGTACCGACGGTCTGCCAATCTAAAAAGAGCGGATGATAAATTATTCTATCAGAATTCTTTGCCAAATTTATCTCGGTTTCGCCTATACCTTCGTCAAACCGACGAACTATATTCATTACGTTACCGTGGTTCGACTTAAAAAACTCCGTTTCACCAGATAAACGGCAGTAATCGCATAAATTTATTACGTACCACGCCGAATAAGTCGGCATATCGTTTATCCACTCGTTCTCGTCGGTAGACGCAATCAAGTAATTCAACGAATTTTTAATGTTAGGAAAATCTCGGAATGTATATTGAGCGCTTAAAAGCCCTTGGTTTAAGTCGCCCGCCCAAATCAAGCGGTCGCGTTTAATTCCGTCCCACATTACGCCGTTTTGCATATTAAGTTCGCAAGTGTATACTGCCGTTTCGATAATTTGGTTTAACCTTTCGTCGTCAGTTACGATTTTACCGACGCGCTCAAGATTTTGCATTCTTGAAACGGCAACGACGTTTCTGATATCTATAAAACCATCGGTCAACAATTCTATCTTGACGAAGCGAAACCCAGTTTGTCCGTAAGTAAAATCGCTCATAGACGGCACGAAAACCTCGACGTCTCTCAGCGAATGGTCGTTCATAGAGCCCTTTTCGCCAATTTCGGAAAGAGCCTCGTTTACGCTTTCACCGAAAACCACGCGTACTTTTGCGTTTTTCGAACATTGTCCGGATATTATCCTTATACCGCCCGAAAGTTCTTTTGAAAAATCTAAAACGACTACCGCGCGTTCTCCTCCGGAATTTTCCAACCTCGTAATTTTTTGTCGGTCAAAAGTGACCGACAAAAAATCCGATTTTTCTAAAAGTTTGTTACAATCAATTACCGAGCCTTCGCTCTTCATAATCCGCGTAGGATATAAATATCGAATTACAGTTTGGAAATCCTCTATCTCTTTATTCATTCACTATCTCTTGTAATTTTTCGAATACCAAACTCGACAAGGCTTTTTCGTAACCTTTACCCGCTGCGACTAAATCCGAATAATTATCGAATGTATAGCCTTTAGCGTAACCGGCTCTAATATCCGCGCCTGTATTATTGCTTTGAACGTACTCTGCGTCCGTTCCGTTTACGACTTTTACCGTCGCCGTATGCGAGTTTCTCGAACGTAACCAGTTTACCAAGCCATTCGAATTATTCGAACCGTAATTTTCGCCTTTTATTAAATATACGTCGTTCATATTGACGGTTACGTTTCTATCAGTTGCGTTTACGATCCAAACCGCGCCGATTTCCGTGGGAGTTGCCGTACTATCTGCAGTAAAGCCGATTTTTGCAACCGCGTTGATAAGCGTCAACGTACTGTTTACAGATCCGCCGAACGGCGCTAAGAAAACGGATTCCGACGATTCCGACAACGTGATTTTCATATCAACGTAAACGTTCCTCACGGACGCGTTAACAACTTGGTTAAATAAACCGACGGTATTTACGCCAGACGAATTTTTAAACGCGGTATTTATAAAGGCGACATTGCTCATCTTGCCCGCCATATTCTTTATTAAACAACCCTCGATTGTCAAATTAGTTACAGCGTGCCCCAAGCCGTTAATTTCGCCTCTAAACGCTCCGCCGTTTACACCGTTCGCAACTACACCCGACGCGTCTATATCAGCCGTTAAAATATACTTATCGTTTACGTCTCCTTTTGCTAATTTTTCAATCAACTTGATTAAGTCATCTTTGTTGGCAATAGGAGTATAGCCGTCTTTAAATTCGTTTTCGTCGTATTTAATAACATCTTTCCACATTGCGTCGACGAAACGCGACTTTCTGTCCGAGCACAATTCACTCATCGTCGAATAACAATATTGCGTTCCTAAGTCATCCCTTTTACCGCTAAACACATCGACGGCGTCGTTTTCGATCGTTAACGAAATCGAACCGGAAGGAGCGTTATTAAGGACGGAAACCGCAACGAGAGCGGCTTGTTTCGTCTGCTCGACGTCGCTCGTCAAAACGAGGTAACAATCCTTCATTTCAAAGGAGATGTTAGCGACGTTCGCTTGAATTTTACGTATCAACGAAGGCGCGTGCGTCGCAACCCCGTCCACGATATGCAATTTACCGACGACGTTCTTTAAGAGTATTTCCGTATCGGATTCCGCATTGTTGGCGTCGCCTAATGCGGAAAAGAAGTTACCTCCGATATAGCGAACGTCGATATAGACGTTTTCAAAAATCGAACCGCCGAGTATTTCCTTTATCAACGATTGAAATAAATCCTTAGCGGAATCGGACGCCGCGGTAAGACTGACGTTTTCAAAGCGAATGTTAGTCATTTTACCTTGATACCTGTCGAACACGAAGTTTTTAGCAGAAATATTTTTAATGGCAAAACCGTTGCCGAATAAATCCGCGTAAAAGTTCTTATATTCTAAATCAACGCCCGACATATCAATATCTTGGGTCAAAATATAAGCACCTCTGCTTGCAAGCGTAGTATGGGCGTTAAGCGCAGCCGTAAGGTCTTCCGCGTTAGATATCGGCGAATACAGACAGAACGGGATTTTATACGCGTTTCCGTCTTTATCTATTACGTACACCGTATTATCTCCGTCCGATAATAAGTCGGAAGATATTTTCAAGGAGTTTCCTTCTCCGCGTTTTACGTTAAAACGGTAATTCAATCTGTCGTTTAAGAAGGCGTATTTTTGAATATCGGAAACGTCCAACGACTTATCGACGTTGACTTCGTATTCACTTTTTCCGTCACCCCTTATAGCGTAGCCCGTAGAAAGAATTCGTAAATCAGTACCCGTCGTCACCTCAGTAACGGTAGTCGCAGTTTCGTCGAAGAGGAATTTCGCCGTTACGGTATAAGATTTCTTATCGGTTGGTTCCGACGAAAATACCGTCGAATTTTTAACCTCCGCGCCAAAGTATTTTACGGGTGCGTTAGAGGTCAAATAAGCGTTACCGTCTAACGAATCTACGCAATACGCGGTTTTTAATTCTCTTACGCTCGTAAACGTGTTAGTCGCTCGCTGCTCTGCAGTAAGTTCGGTTATATTGCCGTAAATAGCCGTATTCTCTTCGTAGTACGTCGCGGCATTCTCTTCACCCAACTTATTCGGGAATCTGCTTTTATCCGCGGAGATAAATACGTTAGTCAACATAGCGGCTTCCGAGTAGTATCCGTAAAGCCCCACCGCAATATTTTTGTCCGACGTAAACGTAGATTTAAAATCTATCACGGTATTAGAAATTTTCGACGAATATAATCTAAACGCAATACCGCCGATCCTCGATATAGCAGACGCAGTAAAATCAACGTAGACGTTTTCAATCGTTCCTTTAGAGAAAAACGACACCGTACCCGCCACGGGACAATCCGAAAACGCGTCTAAAAGCGCCAAATTCTTAATAACGCCGTCTTTACCGAAGTTACGGATAAAACCTTGGTTTGTATTTATGTTTGAAATAGTGTGATTTCTTCCGTCGAAAACGCCTTCGAAATACGGCGTTGCATCGACAATGTTTGCACCGAAACGCTCGCCGCGATAGTTAATATCCGCGCCAAGACAAAAATATCCTTTCGCTTGACCTTTTTCCAAAAGCAACGAAAATACGCGTAAGTCTTCCGCCGTTTTTATTATCATCGAGGCGCTTTTTACGTTGAGTTCTACGCCGTAATTTTCAGTATAAACTCTCCAACGTCTATCGCCGAGAAGTATCGACGTGCGTATGGCGTTGTCTTGTACTTCGTACGTTTTTTCAGACGAAGTGACGTCTACTACTTGCGTAATTTCCTCTTCACGCCCGAAGAAATCCACGGGGTTCAACTCGATCGCGTCTATTCCGCGTTTTACTTCGTCGTCGAGCCAACTGTCGACGTAAACGACGAAATCTTTTTCCAAAAGAGGTTTATACACCTCGATACTCACCGAAGTTTTTATCTCGTAGCTCTTGCCGACCTCGTTATGTTCATAGGCTATTTCAACTTCGCCTACGCCCTCGTTTACGGCGGTAACCGTTTGACCGTTCAACGATATAACGCTCTCGGTTTTATTTACGAACGTCGGTTTTGCGGACGATTTTTTGCCGTCTATCCAAACTTCAACGTCAAGCGTGAGAGTATTTTCGTATTCCGCGTCTAAAACGCTTTTAACCTTCGACAGCGATAAATTTTCATTTTTAACGACCAAGTTTACGTCGGGAACGACGCTTACCTTAACGGTTTTCGTCGTAACTTCCTTTCCAAAGTCCTCAAAACTCGTAGACACAGTAACGACCGTTTCGCCTAAAGCCTTGGCAAAGAGTTTACCGTCTATAATCTCAACGATCGAACTATCGCTCGACTCAAGGGTAAAATTAACCTTTTCTTCGCGTCCGTTAAAATAGAGTTTCGGGTTTAAATCGAACTCGCTATTCCTATTTAAAGAGAGATCAGTCGTATTGACTACGACTTCGGGCAATACGTCGCTTTTGACTACGACAACTTTACAAAAAGCCACGTTTTCACCCGCGTAAACCGCGACGTGCGTTAAGCCTTCGCCGATACCTTTTACTATTCCGTCTTCGCTAACCGAAACGACGCCTTCGTTTTGTACGACGTATTTGACTTCATCCGTCGTATTCGCTTTTAATTCAAAACTCTCGTAAACGGCAATCTCTTTCGACGAATAATTCAACGTCAACCCGTCGACTTTCCATTGCGGTTCAGACGCGCTTTCATCCGAAATGCAAGCGAATAACCCGAAAAGAGAGAAACAAAACAACAAGCCTAACAGCCGTAAAAATAATTTATTTTTCATTTTTTATCCTCCGCTATTATCCCAAATAAGACGACTTCAAATTATTTATCAAATCGTGCTGACTGTAATTAGATATTCCCGCGTAACTTGCGCAGCGGAAAAACTCGTTTTTATAAGCCAACGACACCCCCGACGGCAAGTTGTCGCCGTAAATTTCAATCATCAACCACAAATACGAAACCTTTTCGGCAACGACCATTTCCTTTTGAGCGTCCGTCGCGTTCGTATTTTCCAAAACGGCGTAAGCCTCGTCGACCTTATTTATCCAACGCTCTAAAAGCGATTGCGAATAATACTTATCGCTCTTGGGGTTCAAGTATATACCGCCGTAGCCATTTTTAGCCATTTCGTACATATTTATGCGAACTTCCGTGAACAAATCCGACATTATAGAACTTGCGTCGCCGTAAACCGCCTTATGCCACGAATCGATTAACGCCGTAATATCGCAATCCGCATCCCACATCATCTTGGAGTAGAGCCAGTTCTTTAACATATCGAATCCCGTCGTTTTACCTTGCGAGTTATCTTGGATTTCGATCATCATTTTAGAACAGCCGACTTTTGCCGTAGCCTGTAAATGCGTCTGCACGGATTCGTAACCGTTAAAAGGCATTAAATAATGGTTGAAATTAGTACCGTAATACCAACAAGTAATTTGGTTATCGCCTGCGACTTTACCCCAACCGTCAAGATATTCTTTATAAAGCGCATTCGCGGGATCATCGTATTCCCTCGTCCAGTCGTAACCTATCGGCGCGTAATAGGGCTTAACACCTTCTACGCAAGTAATCGTCGCCTTGCCGTTTTTAATCGGCGGTACTTTGTATCCGTGATAAACGAGCGGTTCTAACGACCACCCCTCTCTGTAATAACCTTCGTTGCCGTCCTCTTGAAGCCAAGCGTCTACTTTAACTTTTACGTCGTTGCAGAGTTTTATAAACGAACCCGCGTCAGAGCCGTATTCTTCCTTTTTCTCTTTACAAGTCTTACACGTACAGTAATTCGTGTCGTCCGATCCGCCGAATACAAATCTCTTATGGTTTTTATCGGTGTCTTTTATTAAACTGTCTTCTAATATCTCCGCAAGACATTCGACGAGTTTTTCATAACTTTCGGCGTCGCCTTGCGCGTTAAAACAAACTTGCGGCGAACCCGAACCTACGGACTGCCATTTCCCCGTATAGGGCTTATATTTAGCGAGTTCGGGATAAGCCTCGAAGAAAGGCGTATAAGTAGAATTTTCCACTATGGGGATATAATACCTTAAAAGTTGCCCGTCGCCCGATTGCCCGATCGTGCCGTGTATCAACATATCCGTAGAAGCGTTAGCGTTTTCGTAATATCTATACGCAAGCATATCGTTCGCCTTAAATTTACCCGTATGCGCGGCGCGGAAATCGAAGTCGGGAACGTTCGTAATATCGTATTTACGCAAGGGCAATTCGGTTACGTTTTCGTCTAATTCGTAAACGTCCTCGTAATAAAACTCGTAATGGAAAGCGTCTTTGAGGAAATCGTAAACCGCATACAACGAACCTTGGTCGCTGCCGCCGTACATAAATACCGTTTCGCCCTTGGTTTGAACCCTTAAGCCACTGTTTTTTAAAACGGTTTTATCAATCGTTAAATTTGCGCTACCATCACCGACGGAAAGATTGTTTTCACCGATCGACAAGTATTTACCCTGTTCGCCGTAAGTCAAACCTTCGTCGTCGATAATCGGTAAGATAATCCCCGTAGCCTCTTCGAAAAAGTATTGCAATTCGCTCGCCGCGACGGAAATCAACGCGCTTGCGTCTTTTTGTACGACTATTTTATAATCAGTCTTTCCGTTCTGAACGATATATTTACCCGTAGTTTCATACTTGGACTCTTCTTTCTTTTCCGTTTCTACCGACGGAAACGGAATCGTATCCGCAGTAAGTTTGTTCGACTCTTCGGTGCTACCGCACGCCGAACACAACATTGCCGCGCTCATCATTATAGCAAAAATACTCTTAAATTTGAATTTCTTCATACTCCCTCCTATGCGGTCACCGTGACGGTATACTTTAAGACGGTAAGATTCATTGCCTCGTCGTATACGTAATAACATACGACGTATACGCCCTCTTTATCAACCGTGAAAGAATTGCCGCTAATTTCTTGCACCTTACCCGAGCCGTTATCGGAAACGAGATAGACGTATTGCTCGCAATCTTCCGCAGCGGAAAGATCGTCCGTAACGGTTACCTTCGCAATGGATATTTCCTTCCCGACCTTGCCGCTTTCGACCTTTTCGGTCAAAGTTACCTTTGGGGCTTCCGAATCCTCAACGAAGATAATTTTTTCGCTTTCGCCCGTATCGTTGTTTATTAGATCTTCGTTATTTTCGCCCTTAACCAAATCTGCGCCGCTGAAAATAATTCTGTAATAGCCGTATTCGCTTAAAACGAATTCGTATTCCTTTGAATAATCCTGCGTGCCGTCAAGTACGGTTCCGTCTTTTGCAACGACGTGTCGTCCGTTCGGGTCTTTAACCTCGAATTGCAACTTGACGTTCGGGTTTAACAGATCTACGATAGTTACCTTTGAAAGACGTATCACGTCGCCCTTCATAATTTTTTCGGCATCAAAATTCTCGTCAAAGTAAACCAACGGCGGAACAATATCGTATTCTTTTCCGAACGGTCGACCGCACACCGTGTCTACTTTTACCGCGTAATCGCCGCTAACGTCCGTCAAAGCGAATTCAAAATTAACGGTGTCGCCGAACTTCGGAATTTCTCCGTTTACCCTAACGGTAACGCTCTTATTACCGAAACTGAGTTTACCCGTTTCGCGGTCATACGAAACGTTGAGAGTATAGTTTTCCTTTAAACCGAAATTCAAAGTATACGCATTGCCGTTGACGACGACCTCGGTCGCCTTGGCGTTTATTTGTTTAAGCGACGCCGCGATGCGGTTTTCCGCGTTTTCGGCATCGACTACGGTAAACTCTATTTTTCTGTAATTAGCCTTTTCCGCGTTAGTGGTAAGTACGAAGCCGAAACACCATGACGGAAGAGGCAATATATAATCGAACGTAACGTCACCTTCGGTTTTCGAGCCGCAATACTCCTTGGTATCGTTATCGAAAACCGCGCCGTCCTCCGTAAAGAAGTACTTAACGCTGTCAACTACCCCCCCGAAAACGCCCGTATCGACTACGGTTGCGTCGAAGCGCTTTTCCATAGTTTTACCGTTTGCCATAGCGACGTAAACGAGAGTGATTTTTTCGTTTGCCGTAATTTCGGTTTCGCCGTTTATTGCTTTTCTCGCGCAAGTACAGTTACCGCCGCACTTACAATCGTCTATCGTGAAAAGTTCCGCGTTAAAAGTATCGACTTTGCCGTTGACCAAAGCATACGCCGTAAGAACGGGAAAAGTCGTCTTCGCGCCTTTTATATACGCCACGCGCAAATTAGGTTCGCCCTCGATATAAGGCGTATCGGACGCGGTTACGTCTAAAGTTACGGTTTTAGTTACGGTTTGAACGTAATCCTCTGCGGAATACTTAACCGTATATCTTCCGACCTCTACGGGTACGAATTTATCCGTCACCACAAAACTTTTGCCCGACGGAGCTACGACCGTTATCGTCGTAGTAACGCTGCCGTTAGCGTCGGTTATACGGTATTCAGGCAACGTTATCTCGTCAAACACCGAACCGTTAAGCGACGTATTATCAACGCTTATCGCGGTAGTAGGCTTATCCGCGCCGTAAGCGAATATATCTATCGTCTTCGTCTGAACGTCCTCTCCCGCAACCGCTTTATACTCGATCGTATATACCCCTTGCGAAGTCGGCACGAACGCGCCGTTAACGATATTCAACTCGCCTTTCGTAGTCGCGTAATAATTTTTAAACACTCTTACGCTCGTTTCCGCGTTTTCTAAAACGGAAGTGTAAAATTTAGCGTCAAACACGCGATACGCTTTACCTACGATTGCGTAGGCAATATCGTCGCCCGTTTCAACCTCGATAATACTCTTGACTTCCGTCGTCTTTTCGGTTTTGGATAGATCGTCGCCGTTTATATCGTCAATGACGAAGTTAAACGAAGACATACGGTAATCTCTCGCATAGACGGAGAGTATGACCTTACCCGTCTTGAACCCGTTCCAAGTCGTCGAGAAAAATTCTTCGTCGTCCAAATCTATTATCATAGAAGACCTATCCGACGGAATAGGCGTGGCGTATATTCTGTGCGTTCCGTAATCGTAGGACAGATTAAGCGGAGCGTCGCCCAACTCTTTTTCCATGTAAGGATACTCGCCGTAAAACGATGAAAATACCTGCGTACCGAAGATTTGTCCGTCGTTATACAAACGATACTTTACACCCTCGTATTCGACTATTCTCGTACCAAGACCCAGATTAGTATTAGAACCGCAAGCCTCCAAGCCGCACAACTCTTCACCGTTTCTGCTCGCTAAAACGTAGGTGTCTATCGCCCCGCGGGACTTAGCGCCGTGCGCTTCTACTTCGACGTAATTGTTCTCGTCGTACAAATCGGTAAGGCGTATAACGTAAGAACCTGCGTCCGCCACTCCCGATATAGTCGGATTAGTGTAAATAGAAATTAAATTACTCGTATTGTTATGCGCTTTTAAATCAATCGGCTCGTTATATACGAACGTATCGCCCTTCGATAAGGACACGTATAAAGAGTCGTCTTTATACGTTACGCTCGACTTTTTTTGCGAAACGCCGTAAAGCGAGTCGGCGGCTTTCGTCTGCGACGCCGATACCGCTATCGCCGAGCCTATCGCAACCGTCGCGCACACGGTCAACGCCGCTACCGATAAAATCGTTTTTCTTTTTTTCATCATTCTTTTAAACCTCCCATTGAAACGTTGCCCATAAGTTTTTTATTAAATAAGATAAATACGATCGAAATAGGAATTAAAACCACCATAATAGCAGCCATACGCGTAGGCGTATTAGACAAACTGCCTGCATTGCCCGACGTTTTCGTAACCGTGTACACTCCGCGCGCAAGCACGGGAATAGACGGCGCGTATAATAGCGGCGTCTGATAGTCGTTCCACCTGCTTACGAAAATCATCAATAATACGGTCGTAAAAATCTTAGTCATCATCGGGAACATAATTCTGCACATTACCGTAAAATCGTTTGCGCCGTCTATTTCCGCCGCCTCTCTGTACGCGTTGGGAATTCCGCTCCAAGACGCGTAAAAAATCATATAGTAGATCGAAACGAAACTGAACCCCATCATAAAAAGCCCGATAAAACTGTCGAACAAATTCAAAGCGTTCAAAACGGCAATCATAGAGGAAGTATTTCCGATAATGGGTAAGCCGAGCAAGACTATTACCATCGTATTTATGACTTTAGAATACCAAAAATCGTATTTTGCGGTAATATACGCCACGACGAACGGCACTAAAGTCGAAAGCAACGAGCCTATCCCCGCGTATATTACGGAATTAAAGAACATATCTAAAACCCCGAAGTTATACATCTCTCCGTTTTTCTGTATGGTAACGGAAAACTCTTCGAATACGACTGCGTAAGACGACCAGTCGAACGTCTTAGGAAACGCTATCGCGCTATCGAACAAATAGTCGTCGTAATTTTTAACCGAAGTCATAAACGCCCAAAAAATCATATACAGCAAGCAAAGGCTGTACGCCGCCAAAATCAAAAATACGATAATACTGAAAACCGATACGTTTTTAACTTTGTCTTTTATTTTACAATGCATATTACACCTCAATCCACGCTCGGTCCGAATTGCGTCATTAAACGGCGAACCCCTATAACTATCGGCGCGATAATACACGTAAAGATTATACCCATAGCTGAAATTAAAGGATATTGCCCGTAGTCACCCGTTTCAGTACCCTCTTGTGCCAAAGAATATAAATAATACCCGTAAGTGTAATCTTGCGGCGAGGCGCTCTTGCCGAAGAACGAGAACATATTCATTTGGTTTAAAAAGTACGCGGATAAAGTAACGGTAACGAAGGTAATTACGGTCGGCCAAATCATAGGCACGGTCACGTGAAAAAACTCTTGCACGCGATTGCAGCCGTCTAACTGACAAGCCTCGATAACCGACTCGGATATGCCCGACATAGTACCTGAATACGTCAATACCTGCATTCCCGTAGCAATCAAAACGGAGAAGAGCAAAATGACCGTCGTTCTGGTTTGATTAGGCATATTCAACAGATTGTTTATAGTTTTCCCCGTAAAAAGTTTAACTATCTCGGGAATCGCTCTCTCGTTTATAAATTTGAAAATACTTACCAACGTCATAATGGAAACGATTTGCGGCAAGAACAACATTATTCTGAAAACGCCGTAACCGAACCTTTTATGCGATATATACGAAGAACAGACTAAGGCGAACACTACGCCGAGCGTCAAAGTCGCTATACACACGATCGTCGAATTTTTAAACGATGCAATCAATTTCGGATCGTTTACCAAATTGTAAAACGCGGTTTTATAATTTTCAAGCGGATTTTCCATAAAGACGTATTTCTTCGTCAAGTTGTCAAACTTTTGGAAAGAAATAATTATTTGATTAAAATTTACGAACACGTAAAAAACTAAAAATTGCAAAATCGGTAACGCTAAAATCAAAAGCGAAAAAAGCATTTTCTTTTTCTTTATAGTCATTCCCGACTGTTTTTCATTCAATGGCACAATACCTACCTCGTATAGATTAAAACTTTTGTCTAAAAAAGGGAGCGAACAGCCACGTTCGATATATTCACTCCCTCGGTTTTATTTTCAACGCGTTACGCCGCCAAAAAACTTCCTTTCCATTCGCTTTCGTTTACAACGATGTCTTCAAATACCTGTCTTAACGAGGGCGCGTTTTTTTGACAAAAAGCGTTATAGGCAAAACCGTAACTACGACCTTTCCACATTCTCGTATGGTGCATCGTAGAATAGTAATTCACGTTATTTAAATAAGCGTAAGAGTTCGAATACGGCCATACGACGGTATCGCCTTTAAGCGCGGATTCGTACACGTCCAAAACGCTCTTCGAATATCCGTTCAAATTCGCCTTGTTTTCCGACGGCATTTCCCATTTTAAGAAAATCGGCAAAGAGTTTTCGGCAACGAACTTCGACAACGCCTCGTCGGAATACGCGTAACGCAAAAACGTCTTGGCAAGTTTTAACCTTACTGGGTTATCCTTAATATTATTATTGATTATACCGAACATACTGAACTCATCGCTCACGGTGAAAGTTTCGCCTTCGCCCTCGTTCACACTTCCCGTTAAGCGGGTGGGAATTGGGAGCACGCGTAAATCTTCTTTTAAATTCGTATTCTTAAATCTCGATTCAGCCTCTTTAACCCAGTACGTTCCCTCTGCAATCATACCTATCTTCTTGATTTGAGAACTATTAGCGCTCTTAATAAAATAACCTTGCGCATCCGTATGCGAACAGTTAAGCGCATTCGCTCCCAAATAAGGATTTGCGCTTAACGTGCCAGGATCTACCAAAACCTTTTTGAGTAAATCTAACGCGTAATATTTAGAGGCGGTTCTCGTCAATTTATATCCGTCGGTTTCATTCACCGCAATATCATCGATAATCGGCTCTTCACCGTTAAAGCCCGTAACGATTTTTGCGGTTTTTCCGTCAGCAGTCTTCGCGTTAAACAAAGCGGTCATTTCGTCTTTCCCGCTTAAAGCAATCATAAAGGCACTGACGATTTTATTCGTATACTCGTTATTGTTAACGCTGTTGACCATTAACGGCGCTAAACCCTTTTCAACCATATAGTCGTACAAATAAACGAACTCTTCCAAACTCGAGGGCATACCGTCGTCGAACGTATCGTAAACACCGTCCGGTCCGGGCGACTTTTTATCGTTCGCAGAACGAATGAATCCGCGCCCGGTATAAGTTTCGTTCGTATACGAAGAAACGCCGTTTTCAAGTTTTATTCCGTTAGAATCGGCAAAATAGAGCTTGCTGTTTTCCCACAATTTAGCGTTATAAGTCAACTGAGAAAAACTCAAGGCGTAAGGTACGGCGTAATACTTACCGTCGCTTGCAAGCGTAGCCTTTTGTTCGTCGTACAACATATTTTCAATCGCGGTGGAAGTACTGCCTACGATAGTCGTCGGCGACATTGCCACGGTGTTACCGTCTACATCCTGAAGATCGAAAGCCGAGGCTTCACTCTTGACGAAATCCGTTAAATCGAGAATTCTGTCACCCGAAAGATGTAAGTTCGACGGGCTTACACCGTCTGCAATTACAACGTCGGCGGAGACAGTCTTAAAAGACGAATCAAAATAACCCGCCATATCCTGTTGTGCGTCTACGATAACCTGTACGCCGCGTTTACCCTCTTCGAATGAAACGTTCTTATACTTCTCGGCAAAATCGTTCGCAAGATTATCCATCCAAGATCTGCCTATTCCCAAATTGTGCGTTACTACGTACAACTTCGACTTTTCAGTACCGTCTTCGTTTTTGCTAGACTGTCCCTCGCCCGGACCTACGGGTTTACCGCCGCAAGCGACTGCCGAAAAGCTCAAACATATAGCCAACACCGTAAATAACACTTTAAATACTCTTTTTTTCATTAATTAAAACCTCTTCTTATTTTTTGCTATGAACCCCGAATAAGGTTCGTTTAAATTTAGTTGCGGAGTTCTTTCGTTACGGCAAACCGTAACGAAATAACTCCTTATCAGTTTAGCCTTTTATAGCGTTGAACACCTTACTCGACAAGGCTTTTTCGTAACCTTTACCCGCTGCGACTAAATCCGAATAATTATCGAATGTATAGCCTTTAGCGTAACCGGCTCTAATATCCGCGCCTGTATTATTGCTTTGAACGTACTCTGCGTCCGTTCCGTTTACGACTTTTACCTTCGCCGTACTTCGCATTTTCGCCGAAAAGATTTTCAGCGTTCAATTCGCCGTAGTTAGTAATATAAGAACTCGGAACGAACGCCAAACCGAAGGTTATATCCGTATTATCGCTTTTAAACGTTTCGTAATCGGTTTTCGAAATGCTCGCCGTAAAACGAAGCCCCCTCGGGCTCGGTCGTTCTGATACTTGCGCCGACAATTTCGTAAGCGACGGTAGAGTCTGCCTTTACCGTTAAGCGCTTTACGGACGCAACCGCGCCTAAAGTAGAACAAAGCATTATCGCTAATGCAACCGTTAATAAACGTTTCTTTAATACTTTACTCATTTCTTTAATACTTTACTCATTCAAAAATACCCCACCCAATCACCGTTTAACTCTTCGTAGACACCTGAAGCGGTTATAACGTCTACGTTAGAAAAACTAACAACGCTGGGTTTTTCATACTGTTTCAGTGTTTTGCCTCCTTTTTACACTTTATTTTTTTCTTTTTTTACAACGCGAGTAACCAACTTTGCGTCTTATTTTAACTTTATCACAACGAATACGTTTTTTCAATAGACTAAAACGGGCATTTTCTCTCTTATTCGGGCTTTAAAAATGAAACTATTTTGCTTTAGCTTGACAAAAAAAACAAAATAGTTATAATACGAATTAAAAAGAAAAGTAATAACTTTTACTTTTTACGTAAGGGACGGAAAAAATGAAAAACGATTATCATCTATATTGTTATCCCCCCAGCAACAACTCTAATATCTTCACTCAGTTGATTGAAAACGTGGGTTCTCACAACCATAAACACAACTGTTTTGAATTATTTTATTTGACGATAGGGCAAGTAAAACACGTGTATAACGACAAAACCGAAATACTACACCCGCATACGCTTTTAATTTTACGTCCGTCCGACAGCCATATGTTCTTTTCTACGGAAAACTCGCAATGTATCCGTCGGGATATTTTGTTTCCTCAGACGTTTTTCAGAGAAGTATGCAATTTTCTGTCCCCGTCGTTATATTCGAAAATTCTAAACGAAGCAGACCCGCCGCGCGTAAAACTGCAAGAGCAAAACGTAAAAGAACTCGAAGAGTTATTATCCACCATAGTGTCGAGTTTTAATCGAAATTTTTGCGAAGTGCGCATTAAAATTTGCCTCATCTATATTTTGTCCTTGTTTTCGAATTTAATTACGGAAAATCACGACGTTCCGACTTTTATATCTCAACTTTTGTTGGATTTAAACAATAAAAATAACCTCTGCATTCCCGCGCAAGAGATTATGAAAAAATATTATTACAATGAAACTTATTTAAGGAAAACATTCAAAAAATATGTAGGAATGACGATATCGCAATACCACCTGACCGTAAAATTGCAACACGCGTATCAACTGCTAATATACAGCAATCAAACGATTGAAGAAATATCCGCGCTATGCGGTTTTAACAATCCGAGTTATTTTTACAAAGCCTACAAAAAAATTTACGGTTGCACGCCGCACAAATCGAAAAAATCGCTCCACGGCAAATCTTCGGAAGAAAACTGAATACGGTAAACTTATAGCCGAGAATTCCATTCGGAATTCTCGGCTATTTATCTATCGACTATTCAAATAAATACTTAGCCGGCGAGGTATTCAATCTGTCACCGAGTACCAATAGAGTATCATATAACTCTTGGCGATTCTTATGCAAATTCATTTATAATTCCACTCTCCATAATATTTCTTCTTGTTTTAGACGGAAATGCCCCCGCAAGTGCATACACATCTTTTCCCTTAATTGCTCGGTCTCTGATAAATCCAACCACCTCTCTTTGCACCGAGATATCATCAAAGTATTTTCTCATATCCATATTACTAAACAATTCAAGGATAGTATAAACATCTACGTTATCTCTCGTTATAGGCAAACGAGATTTGCGAAGAATAATACTGCGGTTTTTAAGTTTTGTTTCTCGCACCCCACATTGTTTCATTGTTTGTCACGACTTCGATTGCGGTGGGTACTTGATATGTCAACAAATGTTAGATAAAAAAGTCATTGAAAACTACTTAAAGAAAGGCGTTGAACAAGAGCCCGAAACAATGATTGAATTGCTTGTAGAAAAAGTTTACGTATTTAGCGACGAC
>CAZPFZ010000004.1:0-25882 GCA_964585955.1 uncultured Acidiphilium sp. | reverse complement strand
GTATCATCATACACAGTAACGCTTATCGCGACAGGGGTTGATTTTTTATGGAAGTTAGACAGGTTAATTACGAAAAAAGCACGCTAAAAAGCGTTATATCGATAGATGCCGTTTATACCCTTCATTACTTTAAGTACGGCAAAAATTTTAGGGTCAACCCCGAACAGCACGATTTTTGGGAAATGGTTTACGTTGATTCTGGCGAGGTGGGCATTATTGCCGACGACAAAGAGTTTATTCTTAAACAAGGCGAAGCTTTTTTTCACCGTCCGCAACAAGTTCACACTATTTATACAAATAATTCATTCGGCAATTCCGCAATTATTTCGTTTGCGTGCAAAGGTAGAACAATTAACTATTTTGCAGATAAAATTTTTGTCTTTTCGGAATTTGAAAAAACCCTTCTTTCTAAAATTATATCAGAAACGCCGCACTGCTTTTCGGATAAACTAAACGATATTTACCTTACCCGTATGACCAAGCGCAAGGATGCGCCAATCGGAAGCGAGCAACTTATTAAAAATTGCATAGAACTAATGCTTGCTTCGCTTTTGGTGGGCGATAATAAAGACAAAAACGTTAAAACCATTACCGATAATATTGCCAATTTACATTCGGATAAAATAGTAACAAATATTATAGAACTATTAAACGAAAAACTTTATTCTTCAATAGACCTTGACACAATCGCCAAGGAACTGTTTTTTTCAAAAACATACATTAAAACCGTTTTTAAAAAAAATATGGGCATAAGCATTATTCAGTATTATATATTGCTTAAAATAGAAGAATCTAAAAAACTTATAAGTCAAAATAAATATACTTGTACCGAAATTGCATATATGCTAGGATTTAATTCCGTACATTATTTTTCGCGCCTTTTTAAAGCGCACACTCAAATGACTCCGTCGGAATACGCAAAATCTATTAAAGCAGACAATGTTTTATAACTGCTTTAAAGCTACGCCGCAAAAGTATTTAAAAAAGCAAAAAAATTTACAAAAATAAGGCTATAAGTCGATTATCACACACTTTTGTATATAATAACATAAAATTAAAAAGCCAGCCGAAAACTCGGTTGGCTTTTAATATTTTTAATAATCGTTAGGCATACCTCAAACAACAATTTGCCAAAACCGCCTAAAAAAGACACATTTAAGGTTTAAAGAGTTCAAATCTTTAATACCTGCCCATAACAAGCGTGCCTTGTGTAAGACACGGTGAAATTATAAGCCATATTGCCGATAAAGCAACAAGCGAATAAGTTACAACCGATGCAAGCGACCGCGCCCCCATAAAAACAAATCCTACCAAATTAAAACCAAATATGCCGTAAAGCCCCCAATTGAGACCGCCTATTAAAACAAGAATGTACGCTACAATATTTGCAATTTTCACTTTTCCCCTCCTTTTTTCATTAAAGCATAAAACAAAAAACTTTAATGCCTAACCGTATTATATGCAGTTTGGTTAAAAGTATGTGTAAAAGTGTTTTTTATCATGTTAAACATTCTTTAAAAATAGTCGTTAATCAACTTATAGGCTTATTTTTATAGATTTTAATACCAAACAATTCAAAATTTTCGGCGCCATAATTTTCTTTAAAATGCACGGTTACCGAATTAATTTTGGCACGCGGACAAAACTTGTTAATCCTCTTATAATTATCGGTTATGCTAAATTCACGGCGGAACTCCGACCCTTCGAACACGACGGTATAATCTTTTACGAGGTTTTTAGCTTGCGTAACTATTATATCTTCGGATAAATCAGTATTAAACACGAGATCCACTTCTTCAATATAACATTCGTTAAAATCAACCTTTAAATAAACATTATTTTTGCCCTCGCTTATAAACAAATTAGGCATATAATATGGTCTATTATAACCGCAAAGCACATTTTTTGCCGCAAAAATATCTGTTTGTTCAGGCAAAAGGTTTTTAAAGCTAACGTTATAATATTGCTTTGTTGTAACAAACCTACGGCAATCACGATGATCGGGCTCTTTTTCCCATACGGTAAACGTGGGCGCGCCCGTTAACGCATTTTGAGAAGTGCCCACGGCAATATCCTCGTTTTTTTCAAGCATTATATAAACCTTGCCGTCGGTAGGCTCCACATTAAATAAATCAAAGTCAATAAATTCGTTACACCCGTTTTTTACCGTTAAAACCTTGTTTTTAACACGCTCTTGCGGCAAATAGCATTCTTTATAATTACCGCTAAGCACCGAATATTCGAGCATTACATCTTTATTTGCTATATTTTGTACATGTATTTGTACGCTACAAATATTTTTTGTTTTAACGGGTAATGCCAAAATAATACTTTTTTCCAAAATAACCGTTTGATCAACTTTTGTGTTTTCAAGGCGTTTGCTTGGCGAAGAATTAACAGTCACATTATCTAAATCATATTGTTCTTTATAACCGCAAATTGTTTGATCTTGGCGCAACAATAGGCGTTGCAAATTACTTATAAAAAGATCGTCTTGCAAATTATTTGTTTTTAAATTGTTCTTTTTACATAATGCGACAGCCGTACCCACAGCCTGACCGCCTGCCGCACAGGTAGCCATAACACGCGTGGAACCATTTGCTATTCGCGTGCAACTTGTTACTCTCCCTGCGAAAAACAGGTTTTTTAATTGGGTTGAATACAAAGTTTTTAACGGCAAATTATAAAGACCGGGCACAAAATTCCAATACGTTGCATTACCTTTATCGTATATACCATAATCGGCGTGAACATCCATAGGCCACCCGCCGGAATAACAAGCATCGGTAAAAGATTTTTTGCTTAAAATATCCTTTTGACTTATTACATATTCCCCGATAAACCTACGCGATTCCCTTTTGCCTATAACGTTGCCCACCGAAATGAGCTTTGCATCCCATACATCTTGAAATTTACCGCTGTTTTTTATGTAATCCCAAATACCAAAAACAAGTTTTTTTAATTCCAATGTGATTTGCTCGCTATCTTTTATGCAATTTAAATGTCCGCCGAACTCTACCCACCAAAAACCTTGATATCCACCAACCTTTTTGCTTATGTAAAAATTGCGGTTTTTGGTACCGAGGTCATTAAAAAAATCAAGCTTGGTTATATCGTAAGCAAAGTCGGGGGCAATAAACTTTTCTTTCTTGCCTGTGCGCACCGTTTGAAACATTAAAGTTGAGCCGTTGGTAAAACGCGTGCGTTTTTCGGGCGCTAACGTTTCGCCGTATTCATTTTTACCCTCGCTGCCCATTATATATTTAAGACCTGCTTTATAGCCAATTACTCCATCTCCGCTGCAATCGGCAAAATATTCGCCATAAAACCTATAAGACCGCTCGGATGTTAACTGAACACATTCGATAAAACAGACCTCGCTCTCTTGCACTTCAACATTTTCGGCATAAGTATTCAAATATAAGTCAATGTTTGTTTCGTTATATATAAAATCGAGCAACGCACCGTTATAATCAGCCGACTTTAAAGTTTCGTACCCCGCACGGTGAAAAATTTCCTGTTTTAGTTCCTCTATAAGCCCGGTTTCACGCGCATAAACGGACGGAGAATACAAGGAATTATAACAAGCACCGTTAATATCTATGCCTATTTCTACACTTGCATTTCCGCCAACAACGGGGCGGTTGCCTATAAGAGCAACTTTAAGACCGTTGCGTGCGGCGGCAACTGCCGCGCACATGCCCGATAACCCTGCGCCTATAACGACGAAATCATATTTTTTTATAATCATAATACACCGTATAAAATCAATTTATCGTTATATCGTAATAATTTAGTTGTCCGCTACCGCCCGCCGCTTGCTGAAAAGCATAAGCCGCAGGTTTTGCGTTTCCGGCAACAACTATGTCTGCCGTTTCGTTGTTGTTATATTTTCTGCTTGCGACGGGATCGTAAAACAATCCGTAACGCGATATGGTTTTTGTCCAATATTTTTGCGGATCGGCATAATCGAACATTTTATAATAATGCACACTTTCTACATAAGGCATCTCTTGCACTATAATTTCAAACATTTGCGTTATATATTTTGCCGATACCTTTTCTTTAAACGTTTGGTTGCTAAAACCAACTTCGCTAAAAATTACCTTTTTATGCTTACCTTCGTTTTCAAGTATAACGTTATATATGTCGTCGTTTTTTTCCTTAAAAAGTTTTTGGGAAAAAACGCCTTCGGCATAAGGATGCCAACACGCTATTTCAAAATAGTCATCTGGATTTTTAGAAGCTTGGCTTTTGTCCTCCTGTCCATAAAAATAGCCAAACTCACCGCTTTTTATTTTATCATACAGCTTTTGTAAAAAGGTTTGAATTTTGCCGTTATAAAGCCCTACTAAACCACCCATAACACTCTTTGCGTTTTTATTACCTTCGTGTATACCGCGCGAAGCATAATACAACATATCGGCTGTAATTTCCGCCATATCGTCTTGATCGTAAAGCGATTCGCCAACGGTATTTTTCATAAAATCGACATTGTTTGTTTCGTTATCTATTTCCCACTGCGTAATTTCGGGAAATTCTTTTGCAAGCGTTTTAAAACTTTGGTAATAATCATTTAACCACTTTAGGTAATAACTGCCGTCGGATATATCCCTTGCAGGTTTGCCAGACTTATTACTGCCGCTGTTAAAGTTTGTATGCGACACAGCTGTAATTATTATTCCCGCGGCTTGAAAAGCACTTATAATTTTGTGCAATTCGTCGCATTTTTCTTTATTGACCGAAGTGGGCGAGCGCAAATAAACGGTTGATTGCACCCATAAACGCATTGACGTTACACCAAGATTTTTAAGCAGTTTTACATCGCGCTGCAAATTAAAGCTTTCGCTTACCTCAGCCCTTACCTCGGGTTCGTAACAAATACCGTAAAGCAAAGCTTGGTTTGCTTGGGCATTTTCGGGCAAAAGCTGCTTTTTTGTATTGCACCCCGAACATATAAACAGCATTGCAAACAAAATTGTTATGCCTTTTAATAATTTAGCCTTCATTTTTATTGATTAAAAGCTCGAGTGAGCCTTTTCCTCCCGATACCTTTTGAAAAGCATAAGCGCTTAGTTTTGGTGCCCCGTTTGCAAGCGGCGTGGTTAAATCGTCACCCACGCTTTGAGTGTACGTTCTGCTTATATCGGGGTCGTAAAACAACCCGTAACGAGAGAATTTTCCCGTCCAAGTAACCTTTGCTACATCAAAAAGTTTAAAATAATTAACAACTTTTACGTAACCGAGAGATTCCGCGGTTTTATACATTTTTGTTACAAAATCGGCAGTTTGCTGTTCGGTACGGCTGTCGTTAGCCTGACCTATTTCGGTAAAAAACACATCTTTACCTTGTGGCTCGTGTTTTTTGATTACATTGTAAATTTTGTTGTTTTCGGAAATAAAGAATTCTTCATCGAATCCATCTGTCCATACATACGGGTGCCAACACGCAACCTGAAAATAATCATCGGGATTTTTAGAAGCGTTTGACTCATTTTCCAATCCGTAAACATACCCGAAATTTCCGCTTTCTATATTGCTATAAAGTAGCTCTAAAAACTCAACGTTTTCGCCGTGACCGAGTCCGTGTGGTTCGGTAATGCCGCCCATAACGGTTATAGCCGATTTATTAGCACTGTGTATGCCCTTTGAGGCATAAAACAACATGTCGGCTGATATATCCGCCATTTCTTGCATGCTGTAAACAACTTGTCCCTGCGTGTCTTTCATAAAATCGGAATTGTTTATTTCGTTATCTATTTCCCAATAATCCACCTCTGGAAATTCCGCCACCAAAGTTTTCCACGAAGTGTAATAATCAAGCAACCATTGGGTATAGTAACTGTCTTTTTCGATATTTCTTGCGGGCTTGCCTGAAATATTTGTTCCGTTGTTAAAATTGGTATGGTTCATGCCTATAACCGTCATACCTGCATTTTTTTGCGCCGACAGCATAGCGTGCATTTTTGCGCACTCTTTTTCGTTAACCTTATTTTTGCTTAAAAGCAAATCGGAAAAATGCATCCAATTGCGCACACTGCCAACACCGAGATTTTGCATCAACTGTACGTCTACTTGTATATATTTTTCGTAATCGGCACGTTCGCTTTTAGCGTAACACATTCCGTATAGCATATTTGCCTTTGCTGTTTGTTCTCCGCCGCTGTTTACCGAGGTTTCTCCGCCGTCGGACTCACCGTTATATGCTCCGCCACAACCTGAAAAACATAGGGTAAAAGCAATGAGCGCAAAAATTAAACACAATAATTTTTTCATATAGAACTACCCGATAAAGCCGAATTCACGACATGTTTGATTTGCCGATTGAAACATAGCTTTGTTTTTATTTGAATTTTTCAAATTTGCGACCAACGTTTCCCATTCGGCGATAGAATAGCCCTTTTGCCCCATAATAACGCTGTTTACATAGCTTTTTGCGGTGTCTTCGTACTTTTTCATGGCAGCCGTTGTACTGTCGTTAAAATTAGTAAAATTAACAAGCTTACTGCTTTTTAACACAACTTCGTCAAGCGCGTCCTGAACCAAATCGGTGTAAACCTGATCTATAAAGAATGCGTCTTTTAGCGTTTCTAACGTACCTTCTTTTTGGTATTTATCCCAATCGCAAAATCCGCCGAAATACGAACCCATTTCGTAATTGCCGGTAGGCAAAGGCTCTCCGTCCTTTTCAAAGGTGATAAATCTGTTACCTTCGGCTATTCTGTTTTCTATGTTTTCATCGGTTAAAGTAACCTCGCCGTCGGTCAAAGTATAATGCACGCCTTCTATTCCGTAAGTTCTGAGCATACTACCTTCAGGCGAAATTAAATAGTTTAACAAAGTTAATGCTCCTTTAACGTTTTGGCAAGTTTGACTTATGCAAAAGCCGCCCCACATTCCGCCCCAATCGGATAAACCTTTTGAGCCCTTTTCGCCTATTTTATCGGTTCCTTCCAATACGGGTCCGAAACCGACGTCTTCGTAAAGGCCCAAACTTTGCAGTCTGTTAAAAATATATTTTACGTGGGATTCAGCATTAGTAAACATTACGCCTATTTGCCCGTCGTAAAACAATTGCCTTTCATTGTTGGTTGTTAGCGAGTTAAAAGTAGGATAAATGCAGCCTTTGTTGTACATTTGATTAGCCCATTCTAAAAAGCTTTTAAACTTTTCGTTTGTATACATATAATCTATTGAATCGCCGTAAATATCCCAATCGGGAGTTACACCAAAGGCGTGATAAATTGGCATCCAATAATGCGGACCGCTTGCAGGCGAAAAACCGTATGTTTTATCGGCTGTTTGTTTTAACGTTACGCCTTGCTCTTTTGCAAGTTGATTGATGCGCGAAAATTTTTCTAAAACATCGGTAAATTCTTCCATATTTTTAGGATAACGCGCTACCTTATTGCCACTTTCGTCCGTAGTATAATAACCTGCTACTATAAGCCAATCTTTTCTATAATAAATGCCCCAAGTGTTTGCCGAGGTGGTATTAGGCAACAAATAATGCTTTCCGTTTTGCATTACGTTTTTATACTGCGACTGAAAAAGCATTTTTTCGAGATACGGGAATGTACCCTCGGGATAATCGGCGAGCATACTTTCAAAATCTTTAACCAAACCCCTTTTAGGCGAACACCACACATCGGTAAAGGTGCCCAAACCTAAACTTTCGGATGAAGGAACCAAAAACACAACATCGGGGGCATCTACTATCGTGTTCATTAAAGGCGAAAGTTTTGTGTAATATGAGCCGGAGTGGCTGTCACCTGTAATTTCAAACTGAGTTTGAGTGCGATTTTCTATTTCTAACCATATGCTGTCTTTTGTTTTGCCATCAAAATAATGCCCGTTATTAATAAATAACTTTAATATGTCGCCGCCTTGCTGTTGCGTAGGCTTTTTGCACGCAAATGCAGAAAAAGCAGTAACCGCGCAAAGTAAAGACAATAATGTCTTCTTTAAAAATGAATTCATTGTTTTTCCTCCTGATTTTTTATGTTTAAAATCAACCCTTAACCGAGCCGACTAACATTCCTTTTACAAAATATTTTTGAACAAACGGATAAATTAAAACTATGGGAATAATACCTACTATAACGGTAGCCATTTTTACATTGTCCGCCATAGCCAATAAATGCTCATCTCCGCCCATACCGCTTGCATCGGTTGATGTTGCTGAAATAAGTATATCCCTAAGTAATTGCTGAAGCAGCCTTTTTTCAGAATCGGTTATATATAAAACACCGGTCATCCAGTTATTCCACAAGCCTACACCCGACCATAAGCCTATAGTTGCAAGGATGGGGCCAGATAAAGGCAGGTAAATAACCAAGAAGATTATAAAGTTGTTTGCACCGTCCAACAAGGCGGCTTCTTCTAAACTATCGGGAATGCCTTGAAGATAACTTTTTATTACAAACACGTTATATGCATCCACCAGACTCGGAACAATATAAACCAAATAATTATTGCGCCATTGCAAAACCTGCGTTATTAAAATATAACTCGGAATAAGCCCGCCCGAAAAAAGCATTGTAATAAGCAAAATCATTATTAAAGTTTTTCTGCCTTTAAGGTATTTTTTAGAAAGCGCATATGCCATCATAAAGCTAACCGCCAAGGTAAAAAACACTTTTATAATTAAAATTATCACCGTGGTAAAAAAAGCAGTCATAACCTCTTTATTGGCAAGCACAACCGAATAAGCAGCAAAAGAATAGGTTATTTTTGGAACTCCGTTTATAAGCACGGTAGATTGCAAAGATTTTTCCAACACGTATAAAAAGGGATAAATCATTATTACCGAAAAAAGCAAAAATATTAAATAATTTATCGTGTTAAAAATAATCGTACTCGGAGTTTTTCCGAATGCTCTATGAAAAAAGTTTTTTACCATATTCCCTCACCTCCGAGCTTATCGGTGATTTTGTTTGCAATAATAGTTAAAGTAAGCCCGATTACCGAATTAAACAAACCCATAGCTTGCGATATATCGTATTTGCCGCCCAAAATGCCATTTCGGTATAAGTATGTCTCTAATACGTCGCCTTTTTCGTAAACGGTGGTATTATACATGTTAAAAATTTGGTCAAACCCCGCACTTGTAAGTCCGCTGACCGTAAAAATAAGTCGCATACAAACCGCGGGCATTATGCCCGGCAATGTAATATACCACATTTTTTGCCATCTGCCGGCACCGTCTACGTCGGCTGCTTCGTAATGCTCTACGGGTATACCTTGCAACGCCGCAAGATATATTATCGTTCCCCAACCGCAATTTTTCCATATGTTTGAAATAAGAACCATCAAGATAAAATAATTATTGTTGGAAAAGAAATATATTTGCTTGCCGAATATTTTTTGCAAAAATAACTGAAATGAAGAATCGGCTTGCGTCATGGTAAGCAATATACCCGATATTATAACCCAAGAAATAAAATGCGGCAGATACGAAATGGTTTGAACAAGATTTTTATATGTTTTCCAAGTCATTTCGTTTAATAAAAGAGCAATTATTATGGGGATAGGAAAACCTGTAATTATTTTTAAAATAGATATACGTAAAGTGTTAATAAACTTTGTCCAAAACAGCTCGTCTTCGAAAAGCTGCTTAAAATGATACAAAAGATCAATATTGCCCATTTCGTCCGTCGCCCAAGGGCTGCCCCATATACCCGACCATGGATCCCAATCTTTAAAAGCAAGCTGTATACCCGTCATAGGATAGTATTTAAACACTAAAATTACGGCGAGCGCAGGAATCATCATTAAGTATAAAATATATGTTTTATTTAGATAGGCAGCAAATTTTTTGCGTTTTACTTGCTTTGGTGAGCCCGATTGGACAAAACTTTTATTTGCCGTTTTCATTTTTTATCTTTCTCCGAAATTTTCCGTCAATATATTGACAGATAGCAATTATTATATTATAATTGAGTAAAAATTTATTATTTTTTGGCGATTTTCTTAAAAATCGTGCTGTTTTAAAATGAATGATCTTATTGAAAAAATTAAATCTTATATTATGTTTTTAGATAAAACATACGACCTTGAAATAACCATTTGCGATCTCTGTTCTGAAATTTTTCCGTATTTTAGCCAATTTTTACCTTATTCCAACCACCGCAACCATTTTTGCAGTTACCTTAAAAAAATACCGCAGATACAAAAAGATTGCACGCGAAAACAGCAAAAAATACGCAATAAACTAATTAAACAAAAATTTTTTGAAGGAACTTGTCACGCAGGCGTAGGCGAATACGTTTTCGGAATTTTTCATGGGGATATATATCTCGGTTTTATAAGTGTTGGCGAATTTTGCATTAACGGCGAATTATCACATAAAAAACGTGCCGCACTATGCGAAAAATATCATCTTCCCGAAAACAACCTATCGGTACTTTATAACTCGGCACTCCGAACAAAAATGCCCGATATTAACACAATTCAAACACTTATTACCCCTTTAGAAACAATGATTGAATTGCTGTACGTTAATATTTTAAGCCTTAATTCAGCAAAAAACATTCAATCGCCCGACCTTTTGTTAAATTCCATTCTCCTCTATTTAAACGATAACTACACAAACGATTTAACACTTGATAAAATATCCGAAGATTTGCATTACAGCAAGTCTTATTTATGCCACTATTTTATTTCCAAACGCAACATGAGCATTATGAGCTATATAAAATATTTGCGCATAGAGCGTGCCAAACAAATGCTTGCCGAAAATATATTTTCAGTTTCGGATATTTCTTACCAAATAGGCTTTAACGATGCCAATTATTTTACCTATTGTTTTAAACAAATAACCGGATATTCTCCCTGCCAATACAAAAAACTATTAAAGCGACCACACGGACAATAATTGTTATAAAAATCGGTCTATAAGTCGATTATCGGCTATTATACTCTGACCGCCGTGTTAAATAACTCTTCTATTACGGCGTCTTCGTCAACACAATCGGCAACATAAATTTCGCTGCCTTTATCTTTAGAATACCAACCTGTAAGCGAATAATTAAAGGTCATGCCAATGGTGTGCTCGCCTTTTGTTTCAACAGCAATACGCTGTTTTATAAAATGAACAAAATCGGGTTTTACTAAAACGTAAAACGCAAGAAGATCGTGCAACGTTATTCCAACATTTCTTGCATCAACCCATTTTTCGGCAAGCTCGGCAACATACCCCAAAGCACTGTTTTCTTGCGCGTGCGATAAAAGTTCCTCTTGCCTATCGTACGGCAGTTTTGTTTTAGTGGTAACATCGAGCCCGACAAAATATACAGGAAGTTGCGATTTTACAACGACATCGGCAGAAAATGCATCGCAAAAAACATTCCATTCAGGCTTTGCTTTGAAAAAAGCACCGCCCATTACAACAAGTTTACCTATCCCCTGCATTATATCGGGGGCTTTTTTTATGCATAAAGCAATGTTTGTAAGCGGACCTATGGCAAGTATCGCAAGTTTTTTACCATACTTTTTTGCACACTCTATAATAAAGTCTACACCGCCTGTTTTCGGTGCGTAGTTTTCATCATCCAACTGTTTATCGTACATTAACGTATGCGATGCTTTATCTTTTTCTTGCGTTAAAGTATCGCCACTGCCGGTAAAAACAGGAATATGATTAAAGCCGCACAAATTTAATAGCTTTTTTGCAATTCTGCCGCGTTCTTCAACATTTTTAAACACTGTTGTTATACCTAACAGTTGCACTTGTTTATAAAAAGTGGCGGCATATATAGCAATGGCATCGTCAACATCCGCACCTATATCGGTATCTATAATTAATTTAATTTCATCCATACTTATCGGTTTTATTTAAGCATTGAGAATTGAACACATCAAGCTAAATAGAGGTTCAATTCTCTAATGCCTATGCGGAGAAAAACGCCGCATAATGTTTTTTAATTATTTTTTGCTTTTTTCATCAACGTACAAAGGGATATACCGGCGCAAACCACTAAAATTAACGATAGCTGAGAAATGGAACTTAGACATGAAGCCGATTGCGGTTTTACATCTTTTTCCACCGCGTTGATATCGGCAATTGCAAGTTGCAATTCTTCGTTTATAACAGACTTTCTCGTAAGAGTTTCAAGTAATTGTGCGAAAGTACCTTGTCTATCTGTAATTATTTGATAGTTTACCTGACTATATTTTGTTTTATCTAGTGCATCCACTGCCTTTTGCAATTCATCTAAAGCAGCCTTGCGTTGCGCTTCGACCTCGCTAACCTTTAAATAATCGGCAACAGCGTTTGAAGTTTGTTCTCTTAAAGCATCTAAATCAGCCTCGGTTTTACAATCGGCTGTTTTTTCGATAGCCTTTTCGTAAATATCGCAAAGTTCCAAATAATCGTCGGTTGTGTAATCGTTTAAAATCAAACCGTCGTATTCATTTTGCAATTGTTCTTTAAACTGAGCGCCCATCGTTTGCGCGATTATGTATGCGCTGAAATCAAAAGCTTTATCTAAACTATACGATTTAACATCGGATGCAAAGTTAGGTAAAAATGTTATATTTACACCGCTATTTACACCGCCTATCACATACAACATTACGTCGCCCGCGGTAAGATGAACTTCGGCGTTAAGCAAGCCTGCTTCTACCGTAGTAGGCCAACTGCACTTATCATTTTTAAGCGGATAATAATATGTTGCGTCGGCGGTTTCATCATAATGCTGCAATATTATATCGTAAGTAGCGCCAAGAGAGTGTGTATCTTTAACCCATTCGTCGCTTGTAACCGATATTACCACATTTTGTTCTGCAACGAATTTTATTATAAAACTTTCGTTATGGTCGGGGTCGGTACGAACAAATTTGTTTATGGCGTTAGAAGCATAAATGCTTGCATAACCGCTACTGTTATTTGACTTTGTTCTTAATACTCCGCCACCTACTATTTCGTAAGATTGCGGAGCGGTGTATTCGCCGTGCATTAACTGCCACTTAAAGCCGTTTGCTTGCATTACTACGCCGCCGTACTCATTGGCTATATCAACAAGTTCAAATGTAGTTTTATTTAAATCTTGCGCGGTTTCGGGCTCTTTAGCTACGCTTTGAACCTCGCTTTCTTCTATAACGGCTACGTCGAACGAGGGAAGATGGTTAACATCGCCGCTTTCGTTACCGGCTGTGTTCAAATCGTATTCTAAATACAAAGTTTCGCCCGTTTTTAACGTCCATTCGCCGCCGTAAGCGTTTTCTTGATAATCAGCGTTAATATTCGTTGACTGAAGCTTGTATAAACCGCCTGCTTCTATTTTATAAGTATTTACAGCCATAAAATTAGTAGCACTGCCGGCCGGGTGCTTAACAGTTATTTTTAGGTTGTTTTTTGCAGTGAGTTTAAAAATTGCATTATTATTTAAACTTATCTTAATGCCATTTTCAACATAAAAATTAGTAACCCTGATTTTACCGTTGAGTATTATAACGCCACAATTATATTTTGCATCGTTATAAACTTTTGAGGTGCGCAAACCACCGTTTACTACATCGTAGCCGTTAAATTGTATGCTTTCTAAATCTTTAAACAATCTGCCGTATCCGACAGCATAACTTACAAGTTGATTGCTTGCTTCACCGATATAACCCTCGCCTTGCGTTTCGCCTGCGGCAATAACGCCGTTGATAATTTCGGATGCTTGCATAGAAAGCGAAGTTATAGGAGCATCCTTTTGAATTAACACAATTTCAGCAAGTATTTTTTCATACTCTTTATCAATAAGATTTTTTCTTGTAAGCGAAGCAATAGCCGTTTGCAACTGTGTTGTTTTTTCGCAAATGCTTTGATAGGTTTGTTCAAGATATGCTTTATCATCCAAACCGTTAATATAATCTTGTAAGTTGGATACTGCTTTTTCACGATAATCGATAGCCTCGTTTGCATTTAATATATCTGCTAACGCGCTATTTAACGTTTGTTCGGCAGTAGTTAATTCGTTTGAGGTTGTTGCCGCGTTAACACTTGCTAAACAAGCATTATATAAAGCAATTATGTCGGAATAATCGGCTTGCGTATAATCATCTTCATTAACGGCATTTTTAGCATTTTCTACTTTGGTTTTTAACTGCTCTTTTTCAACAGAAAATGCGTTTGCGTAGTTTGCTTGAAAATCGGGATAAAGCGCGCCATAAAAAACAACTTGTTTTTTCTCAGCGGTTAAAGCAAATTCAAACACCAACTGTTCGCCATTATTTATAGTGTAAGTTCCGCCATAATAATTTTTTTCTACAGTACCGACAGGCACTTCTTTTGTAGAAAGAACGGTAATCGCACTGCTTGTTACTTTATAAGTATTTGCGACTAAGTTAGCAGCTGCATTATTGCGGCTATCGTGCGTTATTGTAATTTTTATATCGTCTAAAGCGGTAAGAGTATATATAATATTGTAATTACCTTCAACTTGCGCGCCGTCTTGAAGCTTAAAGGTTGAAACCCTTGCCGTTCCGCCTGTTAATAAAACCGAACAGTTATATTTATTTGCATCGTAAACATCGGTTGTTCTTAATCCGCCGTTATTTATTTCGTATGGTTTAACATTAACGGTGTTGTTTTGAGCATCTACCTTACCATAACCTATAGAATAGGAAAATAATTCGGTGGAAATCACCTTGCCGTAACTATCGGACGAATCTTTGCCCGCGTTAGTTATTGCCTGTATCATGTCTTCGGTGGTAATTTTTTTAATATCTGCGGCGCTTACCGTTACAATACCGCCCACACCTAAAACACAAAAAATCATTGCCATTACTGACAATAGCGCAACTTTTAATTGCTTTAACATTTTATCATGACCTCCCTGTCACATTATGATTTAAGGCAAAAACATAGCAATTTAATACGCTCTAAAATACAACATAGTTTCTACTTAGGCATTAGAGCTAAACCTTTTTGCCTGCATTACCTATATTATAATCCCTTTTTTTAACATCTTCCTTAACCACCTTGCCTAAAAACTTGAAAATATTGCTTTTTTATGGACAAATATACCCACTATTTTAAAATTTTTTTATACTTTCCGTTTTTAGCAACCAAAAAACCAACAGGGGCTGAAAAAATCACGCAAAAAAACCGCCGTAAGCTTTTTCGCTTAGGCGGTTTTTGTTAATCGGCTTGCTATCCGATTTTTTTAGTATTTAGTTATTATTTCTTAATTTCCGTAATGTCGGTAGTTATAGAATAATTCTTAATGCTTATACCTGTTGTAAAGGATAAAATTCCTGCAACGGCACTGCTATCGGCATCGAAACCTGCGATATCGCTTACGGTAAGCGCCAAAACATCGTCTACATAAAGACTGAAAGTAGCGCCGTCACGTAAAATACCTAATTTAACGTAACCACCGTTAGCATAAGAACCCATTTGCGTTACAGCAGCTTCGGCATTATATTTTTCACCTGCACCCCAACCCCAATCGGTAGCAGTTTTTCTAGTGACAAAACCTACCCTCTTAGCGGCATAGTTTGAAGAACCGTCTATATAGTAGAAGAAAGTATTAGATTCGTTTCTTACAACAAGACCGAATTTGGGGAATGCATCGCCCATATCTTGAGTTACGGTAATTTCGGTTTCAACATAAAATTGAGTTGCGTTAACGCCTGTAAAGTATGCGTATTGATCGCCGCTGAGAGTTTGCGTTGCGCTAGGATTTTCGCCTCTGTCGTTTGAGAAATCCCAACCGCTTGTGCTCTTGAACATTCCGGCATTGCCTAATGTTTCGCCCTTAGTGCTGTCGGCATACTTTTTAGACATTTCTTCTATAACCTTAGCATCGTTAGTTGCCGAATAATTTTTAATCTTCATAGGAGTATTAAAGGAAAGGAAACCAACCGCAGCTTTTTGATCTTCGTTAAAGATATTAAAGCTATCGTAAGCTATAGCAAGCTTATCGTTGCAAAGCAAATAGAATTCGTTACCTTTACGCAATACGCCTAATTTAACGTAATTGCCGCCCGTGTAGCTAATATCGCCAACGTTAACGAGTTGTTCGCTTGCGTTCCAGTCCCAATCGCTGTTATCGAGTTTTCTTTGAGCGCAACCTACAACAGTATTGGTGTAGTTAACAGCATCTACATAGTAGAAAATAGTATTGGTGTAGTCATCGTTACAGCTGATGGCAATACCGAATTTAGGATATTTATCGTTAGAGAAAGCCTTGCTTGCAGTAACGGTAAATTCAGCTTCGGCATAAAAATCAACCGAATAAATGTCTTTAAAGTAAGCATATTGATCGGAAACGCCTTTTTGTTCGATATAAGCATTTTCCGTTCCGTCATCGTGAGTTAAATCGTAACCGTAAGCGGTCGCAAGTGATTTTGTACCGGTTACTCTACCGAAAGAATTGCTTTCGTTTTCGATATGAGAGGAGCCGTAAACCGCATTGGTGTAAGAATAATTTTCAAAAGATTGTACGCCTGCACATTCTTGATCGTTGCCGAGTATGAATATTTCGTTTATGCCGAGTGTTTCAACACCGGATGCAGAGTCGATATAAAGTTTAATGCTTTTAACGGGCATTTCTTTAAATTCGGCTATGGCAGCACCGCCGGGACGCATAAATTCAACGTCGGTTTCGCAGTTCCAAGACCAGTCGAAAGGAAGATTGTTAATAACAGCGGTAGCGGTTTTTCCGTCGGCTGTTTTATATTCTAATTCAACTTTACGGATTTGAACAAAGGTTTTTTCGTAATCGTAAGAATTGTAAACCAATAAGCCGCGAACGGTTTTAAAGCTATCCCAACTAAATGTTATTTCCGACGTACCGCCTTTGGCTTCGTATTCGGTAACCATATCGAATTCTTGATATTTAACAAGATTATCGGTAAGGTATTTAATATCGCTGTCATCGGCTGTATTATTGGCTGTTACAGTAGCTTGAGGAGCAATATTTTTATAACCGGATAAAAATTCGGGAAGAGGTTGAACCGACCAAGTAGGTCCGTTTGCGTGCATAACGTTTTCGCCTGCAGCGTTTTTAGTCCAAACTATTCTGTCGAGTGCTAAAGCTCTACCTTCAGCGATACTGTTACGGTTTTTAAAGGTGTGATAAGCTATAAATAACTCATCGCCGCACTGAATAAAGCTGTGGTGACCTGCACTTACGATGTGGTTCCAGTTAGCCGTATCGGAAGATATTACTATACCGCCGTCTTCTTCGCTGATTTTTTCAAAAACGCCCAAGGGAGAATCGGAAACAGCTTGTTTTACGCGGTAACGCGGATCGGTATAACCGAACGCACTGTAAGTCATATAATATTTACCTTCATGGTAAATCATAAAAGGACCTTCGTTAACGTAACCTTCGGTAACTCTTCCGTCGAGATCTCCCGTCTTAGAAGCTTCGATAGAAACATATCCGGGAACGCTTATCATGGTTAAAGTTGAATAATCGGGGGTGAGCCAATCTTTCATTTTCATTCCGTAAAGGAAAGAACCAATACCGTAATCGTCGTAGTAACTGAAATATAAATATTTATCGCCGCTTACCGGATCAATAAAGGGGCTTGCATCCAATGCATGCTCTTTTACCATATCGGGATCTGTTTTGTTTAAAGCAGCTATAACGGGGTTATTCGTTGTTAAATCGAATACCGGTTTAGAAGCCGAAAGCATATTGCCGTTGGCATCTTTTCTGTTGTCGGGTGAACGGAAAGGACCTGCGGGGCTTGTTGAATAAGCAACCGACAAGCACAATCTGTTGTTATCTTTCATATTATATGCGTTATAGAACATATAATACATTCTAGCTTTTGCATCGTAAATAACTTCGGGTGCCCAATAGTTGTTTACAGCCCAAGCAGTATCGTAATCGGGAATAAAAGCAACGCCTGTGCATTCCCAATGCGAAAGATCTTTAGAACGCCATGCCTGAAAACCATGACAACCTATTTCGTCACTTGTTCCGTAAGCGTAAAAATAACCTTTTTCTTCGCCTTCGGATACATATATAACCGAAGGATCGGCAACCTCGAATTCGAGCGTGTTAACATAAAACAAATTGCTGTTATAGCCCGTGCTTTGAGATGCTGCCTCACTTAACATTTCGGCATTATACATGCTTTCGGAAAGTGTAACCGAGTTATTATTGTTATTGTTTCCGCCGGTGCACGCAGCAGTTACGCCGCAAGCCAAACCGAGCGTTAAAAACAAAGACATTAATTTGATTTTTTTGTTCATGTAAAATCATTAACCTCCCGTATTATCAATTTTAATAATTAAAATTCGTTTATATTGATTTTATTACTGTTTAATACCGCTTGCAGCTATACCTTCGATAAAGTAATCTTGTGCAATAAAATAAATTACAAGAGTAGGCACAAGCGCAACAACGGTACCCGCCATAACTATGCTCGGCTTTGAAACATACACGCTTGAAAAAGCCCTTAACGCGATTTGAAGCGTATATAAGTCAGACGACTGCAAATAAATTAGCGGTGCAAAATAATCGTTATATCCGCCTATAAAACCGAGTAATCCTTGCGCTAATAATGCGGGAACGGAAAGCGGAACCATAATCGTGAAGAATATTCCTACATAGCTTTCGCCGTCGAGTTTGGCGGCTTCTATAAGACTATCGGGAATACCCGAAAAGTATTGCCGCATGAAAAATACGCAAGCGGCGGCGCCGAACATACCGGGTATCATTAACGGGAAAGGTGTATCTACCCAACCTATAGCGTCGTAAATAGAAAATTGCGGTGCTATCGTTATTGTACCGGGTATCATCATAGTAGCTAAAAGTACGCTATACATAAAGTTTTTAGCGCGGAATCTTAATTTAGCAAAAGCATAAGCCGCTATTGAGGAAGCAAACAACCCCAAAATGGTTGGCGGCAATATGTATAAAAGAGTGTTTAAAAAACCTTTAATGAGCGTGGGCAAAGCGCTGGATTTGTTTGCGCGATAGGTAAATACTTCTTGATAACCAACCAAAGTAAAACCGTTTTCGGGAATTAACTCGAATTGCAACGCCGAAGAATCCTGCCAAGTTTTTAAAGATGTTATAAATATAATTGAAAACGGAAGAATTATAATAATTGCATAAAGAACAAGTATGGCGTATATAGTTATTTTACCTGCCGTAACACCAACTTTACTCTTTTTTAAACGAACGTTATCGGCAACGTGATTATTATTTACTGCATTAGTCATAATTCACCCAATATTTGGAAACGATAAATTGAATTAAAGTAAGAATGAGAATCATTCCCGAAAGTATCCAAGCGCTTGCGCTTGCTTGTCCCATAAGGTTATCGTAGTTGAAAACCCTGCGGTACAAATAGAATACAATCGTAACACCGTCTCCGTTAGGACCTCCGTCCGATCCCAACACGTTGGTTATAGCAAAAGATTGTAAGGCACCTATTACCCCCATAACTAACAAATAGAAAGTTGTGGGAGAAATTGAAGGAAGTACAACTTTAAAAAATGTACTAAATGCGCCGGCACCGTCTATTTTAGCGGCTTCTACCATAGTGCTATTAACGTTAGTAAGTGCAGCGGTATATAAAACTATACCAAAGCCCATACCCGACCATACGCTCATTATAATTACTGCCCAAGTGTAATAAGCCGAATCGCCAAGCCAATCTATAGCGTTATCGCCCGTTCTGCCCAAAATTTGATTTATTATACCGTAATTTGTGTTAAACATGTATTTCCACATGAGTGTTACGGCAACAACCGAACAAACATAGGGTATAAAAAATATCATCCTGAAAGTTTTTTTGGCTTTTATGGGTTTGCTTAAAAAATACGCAATAATTAAAGCCAAAACCTGACTTATAATAACGCTTGATCCCATACGAAAGGTATTTACTATCGCCCGACCAAAAGTAGGATCGGTTAATACCTCTTTAAAGTTATCGAATCCGGCAAAGGTTGCGCCTTCGAACCCGAAACCTTTCATATTTAAAAAAGCCATTGCTAAAGCAAGAATTAAGGGAACTAAGCCGAAAATAACAAAACCAACTATAGGAATCGAGGCAAGCAAAGTACCGACTAATTCTTCCTTATTAATTTTTTTCCGTTTTCGACCGCCTTCGGGAACTCGGATGATGTCATCCGAGCCCGATGCGTTCTTTACGGACGCGTTACGTCCAAAAGTCATCTGTTTTTCTCCTTATCTCCGAAAAAATCGGATATGGTAAGCCTTTATCGCTTAAACGATTAAGCTTTTTCCTTTTTGGTATACGTTTTTAAAATATCCCAAGTTCTTATATAGTTAGCGTGAGTTTCAAATTGAGAAAGTGTTATTTTACCGTTTCTTACGTCGCCGTTTAAAATACCTGCCCAATCGTCAATCCATCTTTTATCTTTCAAATACCACCAATCGCCGGGTGTTTCGTATTCAGCAGCGTGAACGAAAACTATAGAGTTTTTGGGGTTTTGATTGGTTTGTAAAAAGACTTCGGAATTAGCAAGTTCTTTTTGTGAAGGAATAGCAAAACCTGATTTAGCCTGAGCTGTTTGACCTGTTTTGCCGCCGATATATTCAGCAAACTTCCAAGCGGCGTTTTTCTTTGTTGACTTAGCGTTTAAGCACAATGCAACAGAACCCGAGTGAGCTGCTTGAATTCCGTGAACAGCAATATTACCTTCGGCATCGTAAGTTTTATATTGAGGTAACGGAGCAACGTCCCATTCGTATTTGCCGTCCATTGTTCTTCTGAAGTCAACAACGTTCCATCTGCCGTCAACCAACATAGCAATGTCGCCTTTTTCAAAAGCGGCAGTTTTACCGGCATCGCCACCGAGAGAGGTAGGAGCGGGACAAATACCATAGCCTTTAAGACCTTTTTCTACTTCAACATCGGATTTTTGACCGATGCGAACGAATTCTACAAAAGCGTCTCTTTGAGAAGGAAGTTCGTTTAATTTGCCTTGTTGTGCCGCAGTAACGATTTCAGATCTGATTTGTCTGTTTTCAACCGATGCTTTAACATCAACGAGCTTGTCGCCCCAAGCGATTATTTCGCCTGCGTTGTATTTTGTGCCGTTAACGGTGAAGCCTTCGGTGTTGTCGTCGGCAACAATGTAGTTTTTGGTATTATCCATTAATGTAAATTCCCAATAACCGCCATTGTATAAAGCATCGTCGGTTTCAACATATTCTATGCAGTCGCCGCCTACAGACCAACCGTAGTTAAACCACCATTCGGTAAAGTAACCATAGATGTTGGTTTTGTTTTCGATGTTACGTATGTTTGTTTGAACGAGAGTTGCCAATGCAACGCATTCATCCCAACTCATAGGAACTTGGTTGTTGAAATATTTTTTACCGTCAAGTTCGAAATAACCTTTTTCTTTAACTTCGCCTTGAATTTGATAATCGGCTTTAGTTTTACCGCGAGAATCGGTTGCACCGTTATTAAATGCTTGCAAATTTTCGGCAGCAACGCTTATAACTGTAACGCCTGCTTTTTTAAAGTAAGTTTCGTTATAGTAAATAACGGTAGGACCTATATCTTTAGGAATACCCCAATAATGAGCGTCCGGTCCGTTTTGAGTTGTAGTGTTAACGTCATATTTAAAACGGTTAACGGATGTTTCCCACATTTCTTCTATCTTTACTTCGTTACTGATTTTTAAATAATCGTCTAACGGTTCGAGATATCCGGATTCTGCACACGATTTAAAATCGGAGTCGCCAACGTATAAAACGTCAACAGCGGCTTTGCTTTGACGTAACGCCAATTTTACGCTATCGCTATAACCATCGTTGGGCTTGGGTTCGTAATTAACAAAAATGCTACCTTTGTTTATCTCGTTAAATTCGTCTACGAGGGTTTGGAATACGTCTATTTCGTTATCGTCGCCGTATCCCCAAAATGTAATTCTCGTTTCGCCGCCGGCACCGGGACGAACGTTACCTTCTGAATCGAGAAGTACGTCGCTTCCGCCATCGCCGCTCGTTTTACAACCGCTCACACCCGCGATTAACAAAACCGAAAGTAAGAAAGATATAATTTTGAGTGTTTTTTTCATAATTTACTCCTTTATTTTTTATCTTTGCCCCGCTTTTTAAGCAGGGCAAAGACATTTTTAAAAGTTAACTATTGCAACAACAAACTTTGTTTATTGCTCTTTTAGTTACCGTAATAAACTTTATTTATTACTTTTTAGCAACGTTGCCACCACGGAGGTAGTCAATCCAAGTGTTGTTGTTTTCTGCTTTCCAAAGCTGTCCGCCGAAGTCAATTTTTACCGTTTGGGTTTCGGCTGTAATGCCTTTCATTACTTCGTTAGCGATAAAGAATTCGATATATAACGAATCTTCGTTTTCACCATCGACATAAGTCATAGCCGCATCCGTAATATAACCGCTATGATAGAGTTTACCGTTAAATATCAATATTCTCGCAGCATTTAAGTTTTCGGTTGCGAAGAATTCGATGTTTGTGTCCATCCACCAATTAGCACCTGTATTTGCAAGAGTTATGTCTATTACAGTATCGGTAATCTTAACAAATCCGTACAAACCGTCGCTTCCGAGGAATGCCGAATATGTAGCGGGACCGCCGTTTGAAGAAGCAACGAATGTATCGTCAGCCCAATCGGTAGCAACGCCGTCGATTGTACGTAACGAACCGGTCTTTATGCCGCTATAAGTGATTATTATATTACGCATTCCGGGATCTGCTTCGGGTGAATACCAGAAATCTCCGCCGCCCCAAGCAAAACCTTCTTCTCCGCCGGTCTTCCAAGCAAATCCTGCAAGAAGACTTTCAGCAGTTTTATCGAGGTTATCTATACAAGAGTAAGATACGAATATTTCGGCTTTGGTGTGTTGTTTGCCATTTTCTACAACGCTTACAAATTTAGAAGCGTTAACTTGACGCGCTCCGCCGAAGTCCCAACGAGAGTTGCTTGTGTTTGCAGCAGCAAAACGTTGGCTGCCGCCATCGGCAGCAAGACGGAACTCAACATTGGTGTTTACATACCAAGCATCGTCTGTAGTAGTAAATGTATTGTGAATAGCATCGTAGAAGAGATACAAACCGTCTTCAGCGAGAGTTGCATAAACTTTAACTTCTCTGCCGTCGGTTGCGGGGATAACAACGGGGTTAGAAAGCTGAGCTTCCGTCCAATCTTTCATATCGCCGTCAACAGTCTTTGTAGAACGGTAAATCTTCATAGAGTCGAGTTTATCTTTTAATTGAGTTGCATCGGTAATGGTAAAGGCTTCTTTAACATACATACCCATGTTGAAGTTAACTATAGAAGCTGCGGCTTTTTCGGTTTCGCCGAATACGCCTTTAATCATATTAACAACTTTACCGTTTGAAATAAAGTAAGCGTCTTGGCCGAGTTTTACAACTGCGAGAGTTATAAAGCTATTGTCGGTGTTATAATCGAAGCTCGGTCCGCCGTAATCGTATTGGTTGTTGTAGATCCATTGATAATCTTTCCAGCAGCCACCCCAATTCCAATCTTTAGCGCCGTAAACGTCGGGACGAGCAAATACGTTCGACCAACCGTTGTTCCAGTATGTTCCGTTGGCGTTAGCGCCTTTTGCTAAATCTATAGCCCAGAACCACATACCTTTTTCGGTACGAATCGATAAACCTGCTTTTGCATAGTTATCGGCTTTGTTTAAACCTTCGATAGAGATTTTAGCTTCTGCATAGAAATCAGCTGCATATACGTCGCTGAAATAAAGTTGTGCTTCGTCTCCGCCTTCGTTATGAGCAACGCCGTTTTCGTCAAACTTCCAACCGCTGCTGTAAGAATAAGCGGGTGCACCGTCTGCCAATACAGAACCTAATCCGTTAACTTCATCGGCACGAGCAATGTTAAGAGCCGAGCAAATTGCTTTATCGAATGCGGCATAACCGTCTAATCCGTAGTGTAAACCGTCGGGGTTGAACCACTTCATGGTGCTACCGTCGGCATCTTCGGTGATAATGCTTGCCATATCGATGTAATTTATTTTTTCGTCGGTTTTAGCAAGTTCTGAAACGTATGCGTTTACTTTGTCATATTCAGCCCATTTTTGCTTGAACATCATATTGTGAACAAGTCCTACATAATAAATGTTCGCTTGTGGGAATGCTGCTTTGTAAGCGGTAAATAAAGCGGTTAATCTTTCGATTGTTTGTTCGCCTGTGGTGTTACCGTCGTCTATATCGTTAACGCCGATGTGTATAATAATGTTTTCGGGGTTATACATAACGCGCATGGTTTCTACCATGTTGAGCCAATATTCAGTTTTGGTTCCGCCTACACCTTCGTTAGCAGCCGAAAGCCCGCCGAAAGTGCTATCGAATGTATACCAGAAAGCAGTATCTATATAACTATCGCCAAGGAATAAATAATCCTTTTCTTGTGTTTGGATTAAATAATCGCTAAGTTGAGTTGCGTCGGTTACGAGTTTGTATTCTTTAACATCTAAGAGCATGTTGAAACAAGCTATGCCAACATATGCTTTTTCGTTGTAACCTATACCCGAAGATACAGTCTTTATTAACTTACCGTTAGCGTAAAGTTTAAATACGCCGCTTTGACGATAAATACCTAAAGTAACGTAATTTTCACCAATGTAATCAGCAGAAGTTCCACCAAGTGAACCGATGGAAGACCAGTTGCTTGCCCAACCGCCGTTACCTGCTTTAGCACGGTTGTTAAAACCTAAAGAAACTGCGTCGGTATTAGCGTTTTTACCGTCGGCTGATGCTGCATCTACATAGAAGAAGAAACCGTCTGCTCCGTCTTCAGCTGTAACAGCAAGACCGAATTTACCCCAATTTTCGCCACCAACAATTTCTTGAAGAGCTATTTTAGCTTCAACGTAGAACATGAGTTCGTCGGAGTCATGCATGTAAATATAGTTGTCTTGATCGCTTTCAGTATTGAAAATATGAGCGCCTTCGCTATTGTCGTCCGCGTCGATATTCCAAACGCTTGAAGCAGCAAGAGTACCACCGTTGCCCCATACTGCACCGTATTCGAAATAGGTGTTAGCAGCAAAGCTTCCGTCTGCGTTAACGGCAACAAAGGTATGAACTTTTTGATAGTCTGCACCGAAAGCGGTGTCGTAAACGCTGTTTAAAGTCATAGCGTCTATTGCGTTTGTAAGACCAAATACAACAGCTGCATCCTTATTTTCGGCAGTAACCTGCGTTGCTGCATAAGGTACGTTTACGGTTAATATGTAGCCTGCAACGGTTACATCGTCCAATGTGAACAATTCAGCGGTAGCCGTAATGCCGGAATCTTCGATGGCGGCTGCGGTGCTTAACTCTTTAACAGCAATGGCGCCGTTGGCGTCAACGGTTACCGAAATCATACCTTCGGTATATGCTTTTTGACGTTGCGCTTTTGCAATGAGAATTTCTACACCGTCGTTAGAATAAATGTTTTCGCCTTCGGTGAAAACGATTTCGTCTTCAACATAAGCGGTAAACGTCATACCTGTTTCGGTGTAAGCGGCAACCCAGCTTGCCGCAGCTTTCTTTTCGCTCGTTTCAGCGACCGTCTTAACAGCACTTTCTGGTATTGCGTCAAGATGTGTAGCATCGAGCGGTTCGGACGATGAACTTGAAGAATCATCGGGTAATGTACCCTCTGACGTGTAGGACGAATCGGGTCCGTCGCTCGAAGAATCGCCGTTGTTGTATTTGCAAGCAACCAACGATAAAAGTAGGCTGATGCTCATCACGAACAACAAAATTGTGATTAACTTTCTTCCCTTTCTCATATAAGACCTCCATAAAGTCTTTTATTTATATTTTACCGACCACTATTTTAGCGATAGGTAATTACCCATATTATTTCAGTATAAAATACCGTACCGCCGCTGTTAATTTATTAAATAGCGGCGCAAAAAGCAATTGCTTTTTTTCATTATTATATTAA
>CAZPFZ010000003.1:0-27323 GCA_964585955.1 uncultured Acidiphilium sp. | reverse complement strand
TTTTTATGTTGAAAATTGTTTTTAAGCACTCAATAGTATGCGTTTTTTGTAATTATCGAAGTTTCTAAAACCAAACGCGTTACGTTTTAATACCTTAATCTTGTTGTTTTTCCCTTTGCTACAAACCACCAACGAAAGGCGAAACATTCGGACAATTATTCTACTAGTAAAAAAGTGCCCATAAAGATGTGTCACAGTGGCTGTTGCTAAATTGAAGTTTTGCAACGGCTTTTTGTGTTTTAGCTTAAAAAATAGACTGTGCCAAATTATAAAAAATTTGTTACAGTCTATTTAAATTGGTGAAAAAAGCATTAACAAAAACAAGACGAAAAAAATTTAATTTTTAAAAACCGACCTTTTCGAATATAAAATAAAGGTAATTTTACGTAATACAACAAGCAGCCGAGCAGCTTTATCTATTAAGGTTGGAAGATAGTGTTTTAGTCGTCTAAAATATTTAAAAACCACTTTTTTGCTCTTTAGCTATTGTTTTTGTGGCTTTGGTGCATTGTTTAGGTGTGTGAAGAAGTATAAATTAATCGTTTCTTTTGTATACAGCGGTGAATACAATGCTTTGATTGTAATCACCGAATTTATCTCCGAATAAATTAAAACCTCCGGCATGTTCGGCGTCTTTTTTAACTTCTATTCTCAACGTCATGCGTTTTCCTTCTGTAAGGTTGAGTGCGGCAAGGCTTATTTTTTTATTTACAAGTTTTTCGTTGAGAAATACTCCTTGTTCGCGTATGCTCACAGTGGTTAAAAGACCGTATTTTGTACTTTCTGAAAACCACCACGGTGGGGTGAATTTTCCGTAACGGTCGCCATAGTCGCCGGGCGAAATAAAGGTACATAGTTCCACATCGTTAATCGAAAATGTAATATCGCTCGGATAGTTTGTATTAAATCCGCGAGCTTCTGAGCATATTTCTAACGAAAAATTAATTTCAGATAACGCACCGCGTAAAGCGAATTCGTTAGGGAGAGCATAAGTTAGAGAACCATAGTCATGAGACCAAATAATTTGTGCTTCGTGGCGTCCGTCTAAAAATGCTTTATTCGGTTGGTTTTCCATAATGTGTTCACGCTCGGTGGCAATTCCGCAGTTTGGCGAAAAGTCGGCATCTATGTAATCGCCTATGTTAATTTCCTGTGTATACGGTACAAGTATTTTATTCGGGGATTCGCCGTCTAATGTGCGCATCCGTATTGTTACCGTTTTTTGTGTTGCATAGGTGTACCAATGTAGCGTTCCTTTGCGTTTTGTGGAATATTCTTTGGTTACAAGCTGAGCTTCTTCAAGTATTTTTAAATGGAATATAGCCGAAGAAAGCGGCAGATTTAGTTGTTCTGCAATTTCTGAAGCAAGCATGTTTTTTCGATTGATAAGTCGCAAAATTTGAATGCGCACAGGGGCTGAAAGAGCTCTTCCGATCAAAGCCAGATCGTTGGTGTCTTCAGGATTGTCAATTTCCCAAATATCTTTTATGTCGTGGGTATCGTAAAAAATTGAACTAAACTTTTTCATATGCAGTAAAGCCTCTTTTAGTTGGTACAGTAATATTGTAGCACATAGGGGAATAAAATGCAAGAATATATATATTTTTTGTTCTTGATTTTTATATAAATGGGGGCTATAATATAATTACTAAGATTCATAAGGAGGGGAATATGAAAAAATTAAACATATTTCTGTTAGCTTTGGTTATAATTTTGACCTTGGTCGGAGTAGCTGCTTGCGGAGAAGGAGAAACTTCTGTACCGTCGGCACAGTACAAAGTGACCTATTCATCAAACGGAGGAATAGGAACGTTGCCCGAAGAAAAGGTTTACGAGGCAGGCACGGTAGTTACCGTTGCCAACAATACGTTAACATATGAAGGTTATAATTTTTCCGGCTGGAAGCATGGCGAAACTATCTATCAAGCGGGGGAAAGTTATACTGTACCTAATGCCGACACGGTATTTACTGCGCAATGGACATTGATTAAGCAAGATCCGCAGCCTGCTTTTGCGCAAGCGTCATACACATATGATCGTTTGGGTGGCGGAGCTCTCGAATTGACAATCGAATTAGACGGGGCAGGTTTGTTTTATCTTGAAATAAACGGAAGCATTGTAAGTTCTGCAAACTTTTCATATGATGAAGCAAAAAAGGTTATAGTTGTTGCAGAAGATTATATGCTATCCTTTGGACTTGGCGATATTACCATAACGGCAGTGACCGATGTTGAAACACTGGAGCCTGTTCAGTGTACCGTAACAATAGAACAGTCTTTAAAGACTACCTTTGATGAGCAAACAACAAAAGAATTTGTTTACGGCAAAGATGCAGGCGTTACCTTTGCAGTAGGCTATAACGGAACTACGCCCAAAAAACTTTTAATGGGTAAAACTGTTGTTGATCCTAAATATTATACGTACGGAGAGGACACATTTACCGTTTATTCGGAATTTTTGAGTGTTTTTTCCGAGGCGACCGAATACACACTCGTTCTTTCTAACAACGATTCTTATACGTTTACCGTTGCAACTAACGTGATTTTTGCAACCGATTACGATTTAAACACCCAACACGATACAACTGCAAGCAATCTCGGACATAATCCGCTTTATCAATATTACGATAACGTTTCTATTGTAGACGGACCCGATGGCATGAGCGGAAAAGTTCTTAAAATAACGCCGAATACGCAAGATGTAACCTATGACTGTCATGGGTATTATACTCTCCGTGCAAGTTGGTGGGACAGCACTTGGCGCCAAGTTGCGTTTGAAAGAGGAAAATATTATGTTTTTTCTTTCGATTATATGACGGAAGGAACATCTGTCGGTGAATTTTGTTTGAGGTCAAGCGGATCTTCTTGGAAAGAAGATCTTCTCCTCGGTGAAGAAAACGACGGCAAAGTACATAGCTTTTCTACGCTTGTAACCCCCGAACAATTAGGTAACGGCATTTTCTTGTGGGCTAAGTTTGTCGGTGGCGGCGGCAGTGTTTATGTAGATAATTACAAGGTTGCTCAACTCGATGCGGCGCCCTCTCTTTCGGTGGGTGCTGAATATAAATATGAAAGCGGAGAGTCATACACGCTTACATTTAACGCTGCAGAGCTCGGTTATGCCGTAAAACTTAACGGAAATTCTGTAACGGCAGAATATAATAAAGAACAAAGCATGCTTACAATTCCCGCAAGTGTGATGGCAGAATTCAAGCCGGGCACATATTCATTGGAAATTACAACTGCGGTAATCACGCTTAAAGTAGATATTCGCGTAATCGATAACAGAGTATCTACATTCACAAACGAGAAAGCCGTTTATCATATAAACAGCGATTCTTCCGTAAAGGTATACGGAAGTTTCGATTCCACGCTTACACTTCTTTCTCTTAAGCAAATTGACAAAGAATATAATGATAATTATGGCAATGATTGGGATTTTGCTCATGCAGACGAAACAAAGAATTATGCATCCTTGGTAACCTTTGTTCCCGCTCCCGACGGTGCAGGATATATAGAAATACCTAAGAGTATAGCCGACCTTTTCTGGGGAGAAACTCAGTTTGCTGCTCAATTTAGCAACGGTCAGGTTAAAACATTTACTCTGAGCAGTGCAGAAGTTCCTTTCTTTACCAACTACGATGATACGACAATCAGGGGATATTATTACCCGATTTGCAATTGGAAGGATAGTCCGTTAGAGAGCGGAATGTGGGGTGGTGCTCAAATTGGTGTGGAAGAGCGTGAAGAAGGCAATAACGCTTGGTTTATTAAGTCTACAGAGGGTGCTGCAACTACTTGCGCTTTCTCTATAAGAATGCATGCACATCCTTGGGAATGGTACACCGTACAAGGCGAGCAAGGCAATTTCTATCGCGTTACCTTTGATTACCAAATAAGCAATCTTTCGCAAGATTCGGTTTATTTCTTCATTATGTCAGGTTATGACGAAGATCAGAATGCAGCATTTTTTGGCGATTACGATCAGTTGGATAGAGTGGATTTTGATCGTTACTACAAGGTTCGTTATAATTTAAAGGCAGACGGACAGGTTCACACTTTTGATAGCGGTTGGTTTGCATATAACTCTTCCTTGCGTATGATGCAGGTAGCTTTACCTTTGTTTACGGCAGCCGATAATACCTTTGTAATGTTTGATAATTACCGCATTACAACATCTTCTGAAATTTCTTATTTGCCGGCTAATATTGGCGATTACTCAAAAGGGCAAGCCGCCGATTACGGCTTTAATCTTAACGGCGAACAGGTTGTTTCGTTAATGCTCGACGGCAAAGAATTAAGATATACCGTAACGGACGGAAAGCTTGTTTTCGATAAACATTCTCTCGATGCTTTGGAGTTGGGCGAATACAACCTCGTGGTTACAACAAATAACGGCATTTACAGAAAGGTAATTAAGGTAACAGACAATCGCATATCTGAACTTAGTGAAAAGAGTAAACGTGTTGTTTACAATAGCGGCAGTGTAAAACTTGCCGGATCATTCGATACGACGTTAACCGTTACGTCGCTTACCCGTCAGGGCGCGGATAACGTATGGGACGCATCCGCTTCGGTGCCGCAAAACATGAATACAAACTACATTACAATAACGGCTGATGCTCTTGAAATATCTGCAGATCTTATCAATCAGTTGTATAAAACAGGCAAATATGTTGTTTCTTTCAGCAACGGAAAGTCCGTTGAATTTACGCTTACTAGCAATATGCTACATTACACTAACTATGACGAAACCAACGTTTATGTTAACATCGGCGGAAACAGTGTAATTTGTCAGGATTCGTCCATGCGCGATATAGTTATGGTAAACGGAAACAATATGTTTAAATATACGCCTGCAAACGCAACTCTTTGGCATTCGCAAATGGCAATTAACGGAAACGGCGGCGATAACTTTGTATTTACGTTTGAAAACCGCAACGCGAACAATTTCAATTGGTACGACTTATATTTAAAAAGAAACGACACTTTGATTTTTACGTTCGATTATGAAGTTGTGCTTGGCGAAGGTAAGCAATCATATTTCATCTTTACTTGGTTAGATTCAAAGGGCACGCATCACACAACCAAAATTGAAGGAAAGGGAAACTTCTACGTTGAACTTCCTTTAAGTGAGTGCGTTGCTTGGGGTATCAACTGTCCTGCTCCTTCTGTAGATAGCGTTGCGGGAAGTTATATGTATATAGACAATCTCGGCATAGGCACAAAAGACACTACGTATTTAACGGAAACGTCTAAGAATGTAGTATACGGTAAGGGTGAATCGGTTACTCTCGCCGGTACTTTTGAAAAAGGTCTTACAATAGTTTCGGCTAAACGTTTCGGAAATAATTTTTGGGATTCAAGTAAAACGGCTGATGCTGTTGTAAACGTTGATTACTTTACTATTGCCGAAAAAGGTATAACCGTTAGTCCTACTTTAATCGATATGTTGTATGGGACGCAAACCTTCTGGCTTACGCTTTCAAATAACGATATTGTAAGGTTTGAACTTACCAGCAATATGCTCCATTATACCAATTATGACGAAGTTTTTGTACACGAAGCTTCTCAGGGTAATGTACGTTCTTGTCAGTGCACTAGCATGTGGGAAGTTCTCGACGATAACGGCGATAAATATATTAAATATACTCCTAAAAATGCTACACAAGGGCATGCCGTAAACGCTATGAACGGTAACGGCAAGGATAACTTCGTATTTACGTTCAGCAACCAAACAAATAATAACCATTGGTTCTGGGAATACGATATAGCTGCAAGTTCCACGATTTTTATTACATTCAAGTATGAAGTTGTAATACCCGAAGGACTCGAAAGTTATTTCCAATTTACTTGGATTGATAGCAATCAAGTGCATCATACAACTGCTTTAAGCGGTAGCGGAACATTTACAATCGAACTCGATACTAACAATTTACTTGCTTGGGGTATCAACTGTCCTGTAAGTTCCCCCGATATGATTGACGGATCTTATATGAACATTGATAACTACGGATTCGGTATAAAAGCGGAGTAATTCGTTAAGGAGTATTATGAAAAAAGATACAAGATTATTATCTGCGGCATTAATGCTGGCTGTTGCGATTGTGCCTATCACGTTGCAACAGACGGCTGTTGCCGAACCCGATTATTCGGTAGACGGTGGAAGACTTACAATAGATTTTGAAAATAAAAACGATTATCAGCAATTCACCTTATTAACTGAATTTGATAAACAACCTTATCAAATGGATGGCGCATTGTATTTTTGGACTCTTTGCGAACAAAAAGCCATTTTAAGCGAAAAACAATACGGTGACGTTGAGGTAAACGTTGATATATCTACAATTAATGAATGCGGAAAGTTTGATTCAGGCATTTATGTTGCGGCAAGCGGAGCAAACGGATCAATAAACGGAATTACCGCTTGGAACGTTAACCTCGAACACGGCGCCTCTCAAAGAACCATGCAATTAAAGCTTCACCGTTTCGAAAAGGGCAGTTGGAAAGGCGCTATTGTAGAAATAGGATCTATTCCTTACACGAGAGATTGCGTACATTTGCGCGTAGTTGTAAAAGGCGGCGTGCTTTATGCGTTTTTAAACAATAACAGCAAACCCACGTTTTCTTACGAAATAGGCGAAACGGTCGGGCAGGTCGGACTAAGAAACTTTTATTCACCCAACTATTTTGATAATTTTACGGTCACCGGTATCGGTAACGAAGTTGATCGTTCCGAGTTAAAAAAGGCTGTGGAGCTTGCGCAGGAAACCGTTAAAAAAACGCTTGCACAAGAAAGCAGCAATGAATTAAACGTGGCACTTGCGCTTGCAGAAAGTGCAAATACGCAGTCTGAAACAGACGCTGCTTTAAAGGCGCTTCTTGCCGCTTTAGAAAGGGCGGTAACAGCACACACATATGCAGAGCTAACTTCTCTTGTTTCGCAAGCCGATGAGCTTCTTAATCCTAACGGAGATGTTTATACGGCAAACAGTTGGAATTCTTTTCTTGCTGTAAAGTCTATTTGTAAAACAATTACCGAAGATAGCTCCGAATATGATATTTCATACTGGTATGACAGATTGGTTGCAAGAAAAGAGGGTTTAATTGCTTATATTACGGAGGATGCGCAATGAAAAAGTTATTAACTGTTTTACTCAGTGCAATTATGCTGTTTTCAATAATGGCATGCAATGAGCAGTCGTCCGAAACACCGTCTACAAGCGATAGTACAAATCAAACGCAACCGAGCGGCAATCAACCACCCGAAACGGAGGACACAATGACTCAGGCAGAAAAAGAATACAAGGCAATGATTTCAGATCTTTCTACATTTCCCGTTAATTTTGTGTATAACGGTGTTTATTACCAAGGTTTTAATCCTAAAAAGGTCACCGAACGTACACGTCATAATTGGAAAAAGGAAAATTCAGAAGGCGTAGATATTTTTATTTCGCTTGACGCAGTGCTTTCGGTTCATGTTGCGGCAACCTTTTATCGCTCGTACGACGCTTACGAATATACTGTATATTTTGAAAACCTTTCAAAGACCGAAAATAGCGGCATTCTCGAACAGCTCAATGCCGTCGATATGAACTTTAAAGGCAAAAATGCCCATTTGAAAGGTATTCTTGGCGATCACGGAAACCAATATCTCCCTTATGATTACGATCTTTCAGAAAAAAATATAAATTTCACTTCGCTTTTGGGGCGAGCAACGCATAATTATTTTCCGTATTTTAACTTAGAAACGGACGATGGCGGTGCTTTGCTTGCCATAGGTTGGGGCGGCACTTGGAAAGCTGATTTTAAATACGACAAACAAACCGATAGCACGTACTATACAGGGACGGGTACTGTCGGCATGAAAACTTATTTAAAGCCCGGCGAAACAGTGCGCACTCCGCTCATTGCAACGGTGCGTTATTACGAACGTAACGAAGAAGCAGCTATGAATAAATGGCGTAAATGGATGGTCGATTGCAATTTGCCGTCGACAGATGCTTCATCAACGGGTCCGCTCGAACCTTTTACATCTGTTATGCTTGCCGGCGATACGGGTAAACCTAATAGCGACGGAAGTATTTCAGAAAGTTACGATACTTGGAAACGCTCTCTTGATGCGTATTACGATCACGGTTTAACAGCCGATTACCGCTGGATAGACGCCGGCTGGTATTACAGCCCTTATAATCAAACGGTACCTACCGATTGGTGGGGAACGGTAGGCACATGGGAACTAGATCGCTTCAAATGGCCGAACAACACCTTCCGCGAGGCTACCGATTATTCTCGTGAACACGGCACAAAAACATTGCTGTGGTTTGAGCCCGAGCGTGTAACCCACCTTGACGGATTGGTTGCAAATTACGGGTATAATCGCGAATGGGTGCTTTCCGATCACGGGAACAACAACTGCTATGTTAATAATCTTGGGAATAAAGAGTGTTTAAAATGGACGCTTAATCGTATTATATCGGTAATGGAAACACACGGAATAGATATGTACCGTGAAGATTTTAATATGGATCCAAGTATTTTTTGGTCGATTGGCGATGGTTACGAAGGCTGCAATCGTGACGGCATAACCGAAAATTTGTACATGCAAGGGCATTATAAGTTGTGGGACGGAATACTCGATTATTGCGCCAAAAACGGCAAAGCAACCTTCCTTGATAGCTGTGCATCCGGTGGCGGAAGAAACGACCTTGAAACCTTACGTCGCTCTGTTCCTTTGCTTCGTAGCGACAGCGATCGTACAACGGTAGAACTTCGTCTTGCAATGACAAGCCGCCTCGTACGTTGGATTCCTTTCACCGGTGCTTCAAGCAAAGAAAGCGACAGCCAGCTTTCTAACGGGCTTATGGATATTTATGTGCTTCGTGCATCCTATTTGCCTCACTTAAGTTATGGCGCGGCGTTTTATCATGAAGCAGACACCATCGATTGGGACACTCTCGTTCAGGGTATGCAAGAATGGAACGATCTTAAAAAGTATTTCTATTCTGATTTTTATGTGTTAACCCCGCAACGCAGCACTACCGAGCGCGAAAAATGGACGGCTTGGGAGTATTTTGATAAAGATACAGACAGCGGCGTTATTCAAGCATTCCGCTTGCCAGATTGTGCGGAGGATACATATAAAGTTTACGTTAAGGGCGTTGATCCCGATAAATATTACACCGTGAGCGATATCGACGGCGGAAATGTTGTCAAAAAAATTAAAGGTAGTGCGCTCGCAAATATAGGACTTCCGCTCTTTGCCGAAAATCCCCGCACCGCACTTATTGTATATATTCAACCTTATCAAGCTTAAAAAAAATTCCCCCTCATTCCTTTGGAATGGGGTGAACCCCAAAATGTAGACAAAAAAATATTAAATTTGCGAATGAGTTCTGTACTGTACAGGGCTCATTCTTTTTAGCGTAAGATGTTGTCTTAAAAAAATATAAAAAAATTTTTATTTACCTATTGACAAGCCATATATTCTGTGTTATAATATTACCGACTTATGAAACTAAGTTTCAAAATGTTTTTTTCGGCAAAAGTACAAGCAAAAGTCGAAAAAAGGAGGAATTTATGAGTAAAAAAGGAAAAATAGCAGCCATAATAGGTGCAATAGTTGCTTTTGTTGCGGCGTTTGGTGCGTGCGGCTCCGGCGGAACGAGCACGCAAAAGATAAAACTTTATTTCGATGGTGGCGGAGGTTCCGGCAATTACAACACTACAAGAAATTATAATATGTTAGAAACGCTCGCTTCCGAATGGAATACTAAAAATGACAAGTTTGAAATAGTAATTAATTCAAAATCACTTAACGGCAATAGGGGTTCTATTCTGAGCATGTTGTCGGCAAAAACCGCCCCCGATATGTTAATGCAAGTGGGTGGCGTTGCTAACGACGATATCGGAAACGGTTGGTATGTTGCCCTCAACGACTATTTAGAACAACCCAATCCTTACGAAAGAGGCAACGAACATTGGAAGGATATTTACGGTGCCGACGCTATTGCAGCTGCTCAAGCCGCCGACGGAGTTAATTACTATGTTTGTTTAGATAATATAGCTCTCGGTATGATGTACAATATGGATATTCTCGCCGAAGCCGGGATTACAAAGGTGCCCGAAACTCATTCGGAATTTATTGCTTGTTTAGAACAATTAAAGCAGGCAAAAAAAGATGGTGAAATTACCGCCGAAGTTTATTGCCAAAGCGGACTTTGGCACGAATCGTTCATAGGCAATTCGGTATATGGGGCCAAAATAGCCGAGTGGGATACCGATAACAACGGAATGGTTTCTTCTTACGAACTTGTTAAGGCGTATAAAGAAAATCAATGGGCCTTAGACGACGAACGTTTTAAGGAATTTTTGCGCCTTTGCTACGAAAAAGCTGAATATTATCCCTCTCAATATTTGGGGTACGATGTTGCTTATCAATTTGCAAAGGGTAATTTGGCAATTATGGATGCCATAGGTAATTCTATGATAACACTTTCTAAAAACGCTAAATTTAACCTTAAAATAGCGGGGTATCCCATATTAGATGCTGAAGCTTCTATCTTTGGCGGATATACAACAAGGCGCGGCTGCGCTGGTTTAAGCAGTGCTTATTGGGTGACCAACAGCGCGATAGAAAAAGGGCAGGATGCAGTAGATGCGTGCGTGGACTTTTTAATGTTCCTTACCGCATCCGACAACAACAAGCGTTTAGTTAATAATTTAGGAACGGCTTTACCGCTGAATATAAAAGAAAGCAATGTTGAAATTTTTGCCGATTTAGCCATTCAGTACGAAAATGACCTTAAAAACGCAAATTCGCTTATGTGGAGCTCTTGTTATATTCCCGAAGGGTTGGGAACGCAATTCAACGAAAAATATCAACTCGCCATGGGTGATTTTTATCAAGATTCCGAAGGCAAGCTTACGGGTGATACTTCTGCTGTAATCTCCGTGCTTAAAGGCGAAATAGATAAAAGCATAAATACGCTGACTGAAAAATATGGTTGGACGTTTGCATAAAAAATGAAAAATATAAAAATAAAACGAAAAAATGACAATGTAGCCTTTTTGTGGTTGCTTCTTCCAATGGTGTTTGTGGCGGTATTTTGCGTTTATCCCGCCGCGGCTGCCATCGTAAGGTCGTTTATGAATTGGACGCCTTCAAAAAGTCAATGGGTGTGGTTTGATAATTACATTGCCTTATTTAGCAATAAATTGTTTTGGACGGCGTTTAAAAACATGGCGATATTATTGGTTGCCAATATTATTACGGGCAATGTAATGACGTTACTGCTTGCCGAACTGTTATTCAATTTATGTTGGAAACGTACAGAAAAGGTTTTTCGTTACATATTTTTACTCCCCGCGCTCGTGCCCGGCATGGTAAACGTACTTTTATGGAAGAACATAATTTTATCGGGTTCGGAAGAAGGCTTGTTCAATATTATACTTTCTTGGTTCGGTAAAGATCCCAACGGATGGTATTTTGATTCTTCATCTGTGCTTTTAAGCCTTATTTTAACAAACTTCCCTTGGGTTGGCGGTGTAAGCTTTTTAATTTATTATGCAGGCTTACAAGCTATTCCGCAATCGGTATACGAGGCGTGTGATTTAGAAGGCGTTACAGGTTTTAAAAGAATTATATATATAGACCTTCCGCTACTTGTAGGGCAAATAAAATATTTTATAATTATTGGAATAATTAACGGCGTGCAGGTGTATGACATGCAGCTTATACTCGGTTTTAGCGCGATAGACCCGTCAAGTACGGTGCCGGGATATTTACTGTATTATTACACTTTTGGCTCTCCCGAATACGGATATGCCGCTTCTATCGGCGTGATTTTGTTTGTTATTACGCTGACGTTTACGGTAATTTCCAATAAAATATCCGATAAAAAACGAGAGGAAAACGGCGTATGAATGTACTTAAAAACAAAAAGACGTTGGCAAGTCAAATATCCATCCTCGCCGCTCTCGTATTGCTTGCGTTTTTGTCGTTGTTTCCCTTTTGGTTAATGATTATAAAAAGTTTTAAAACTTTTATGCAAGAGGTGGAACAGCCGTTATTGCTTACATTTCCCTTTGAGTGGGATAATTACGCTTTTGCTTGGGAAGAGCTAAGCGGCAGTATACTTAATTCCTTTCTTGTGGTCGGTTTGGAAGTCCTTTTCACGTTGGTGCTTAGCGCAACGGGCGCCTTTGCTTTTTCGCGTTTCAACTTTAAGGGTAAAACGGTTATATATAGCGCGTTTTTGTCTATAATGATGATCCCCGGCGTTTTAACGCTCACTACAAAATATGTTATGGTCGCATCCTCTTTCGGTTTTTACGGCAGTTATTGGGGAATTATTTTGCCGCAGGCGGCAGGGCTTACGCCATTTGGCATATTGCTCTTGAAAGGCTTTTTCGACGGAATTCCAAAAGATCTTTTTGAAGCTGCCGAATTAGATGGCGCAGGTTCAGTTAAACAATTTTTTAACGTTTCGGTGCCGCTTGGTATACCAATAATCGTTACGCTTGTTTTAATGAATTTTATGACCGGTTGGAACGATTATATGTGGCCCATGATAATGCTTGGGAATATGTCTGATAAATATACCATACCGGTTATGCTTAATACCTTTACAAGCGAGTATTACAAAACGGAATTATATTACGGAGCGCCCCTTGCCGGTAGCGTAATAGTAAGTGCACCTATTCTTGTTTTGTTTGCGTTCACGTCTAAACAGTTTATTAGCGGAATGACGAGCGGTGCACTCAAAATGTAATAAAGGAGAGGACGAATGAATTTACTTTTAGATGGGCAGTTTGGTAAAGGTTTTAAACTAAAAGGGCTAAATAGCTTGCGCGACGGACACGAACCTATAAAAATGTTTTGTCTTGGCGACCAAAAGCCCGATTGGTTTTTATGCCAATGGAATTCTAAATACAATCTTACACAAGGCAGTCTTGTTCGCGAAAAGGGAGGATACCGCATATACGACGAAAGCAAAAGCTTGCAAGTTGAAAAAAATGGAAAAACTCTCGTTTTCGATTTAAAAGCGAGCAAAGAATACAGTGAGCCCCGAAAGGAGTCGCAACCGTGGCCGCATCTATTAATTGAGCAAGAAATAACGCAAAGCAACAGCGTAAAAAACTTAAATAAAATCGTTTGCGATGCAAAATTTAAATTACTTAAATTTAACGACTATATGGGTGATGAAAAAAGTGATTATCACACGGCGCAATTTGTTTGGGTTGTTACACTAAAAGACGTCAATCCGCTTTCGCCATCGTATAATTCTTTTATATGGGTGGTAATGTGTCCGTTCGATTCCCGTTACGAATACGCCCCTTTGTTTACCAAGCAGGACACTGCTTTGCCTGACGGAGAGTTTATTTATAGCTTTTGCGGACGTGATTTTCTCGATAAACCAATGAAATTAGGCGAGGAATCAAGGATAAAAATCGATTTATACGGTAAACTGCCCATGATACTTGCTTGTGCACAAAAAAACGGTTTTATGCAAGGCAGTCGGTTAGAAGATCTTGTTATAAGCAGTACAAATATGGGGTTTGAAATTACAGGTACATTCGATTGTTGTGTATCCGTTAGCGATCTAATCATAGACGTAGAGTAAAAATTTGTATTTAAATATTATTGCTGTAAAAATATTTAGAAGTATGTGTTAATTAAAAAACGCTAATTTCGAGTATGATAAATAAAAGATATTGGAGGATTTTATGAAAAAAATTTGGAAAAGGCTTTTTGTCTGCGCATTGGTTTTTATTTTGGCTTTTCCCATTGTCGCTTGCGGCGATTCGGGTGAACAGTCCAGCCAAAAGCAAGAAGAAAAGCAAACAGTCAGTTTGCTTACGGACAAAAACTTTGCAAACGGTTTTTCAGTTCACGGGCTCGATTCGGTAACGGATAGCGGTATTGTAAAAACAATTGATTACGGTACCGGGAGCACTCCGAATTGGGGAATGGCACAATGGTGGTCGAAATACAATCTTAAAGACGGTGAGGAAAAAATAACTCAAGATGCTTATTCGTTAAAAGATGGGTCAAAGACCATTGAAGTTAACAGAAAGCACGGAAGTCTTACTCTCGGCATAGATGGTAGTAAAGAATTTGACTCTTACAATGCAGTTACTCCTTCAAAGTGGCCGCATCTTTTAATAGAACAAGCTGTGCCAAGCACATCTCTTATCGATGCCGCTAAGTTAGAAGCGTCGCTCGATTTCACTCTTACCGTAAACGAAGATAAAAGGAATAGCAACGGTTTAGGTTTTCAAGCTCAATTCGCTTGGTTTATTTACATTGTAGACGTTAATCCCGAAAGTTCCGGTTATGGCAATTTCTTGTGGTTTGGCTTAAACATATTCGATTCCACAAAGGTGTACGCGGCCAAATCGGCTCAACCCGATATGGCAGGCGGCAGTGTGGGTAACTATATTTATGCACTCGGTGCAGTCGATTATATGACCGAAAGGGTAAAAATAAACAAAAATATACGCTTCACGGTAGATATACTCCCGCATATTAAAAGCGGACTTAAAAAAGCCCAAAGCGAAGGTTTTATGCAAGGTTCAACTCTTGCCGACGTAGCCGTAACGGGAATGAATATCGGTTGGGAAGTCTTTGACAGATGGAACGAAAGCATCACTATTTTTGATATGGACATCGTTAAAGAAATAGGTCAAGAGCAAGGCGAGCAAGGCGGTAAACCCGATTCGAGCGGTTCTGAACAAAAACCTGAAAACACACTTGGTACAAACGTGATAAAAGACGGTACTTTTAAAAACGGATTCAACCTTTACGGTCTTAATTCCGCAACCGACGGCACTACCGTATACAAAAAAATAAAATACGGTTCAAGTCTTGGCACTTCTCGTTGGAATTTGTCTCAGTGGTGGTCAAAATACAACCTTAAAGACGGAACGGAAACGGCGCTTGCCGATAGATACACGTTAGAAGACGTTTCAAAACGCATTTCGGTGGATATGCAAAAATACGGCGTGGAATTAGCTCTTGATGCATCTAAGGAATTTGATACATATAACGCGCAAGCTCCCGCTTCTTGGCCGCACTTACTTGTAGAACAAATTTTAAGCGAACCCGTAATGATAGGTGATGCGCAAAGCGTTACCGCAAAGTTAAACTTTAAGGTTAACTATGCCGATGATTTGCGCGGAGCAGACGGTAAAGGGTTGCACGCTCAATTCGCTTGGTTTATTTACATTGTAGATAAAAATCCCGATAGCCCCGGTTACGGCAATTTCCTTTGGTTTGGTTTGAATATATTTATGCCTCCTAACGAAATTGCAAGCGCGTATAGTTCGCAAGATACCGCTGGCGGACTTGGTAATTACATTTATTCGCTCAGCGCCGATACCTTTATGAATGAAATGCCTGCTGCAGGTAAAACTACGGAAATATCATTTGATATTATGCCTTATGTTAGTGCGGCTTTGGCAGCCGCACAAGAAAAAGGTTTTATGCCGGGCACAACTCTTGCCGACGTAGCTGTAACGGGTACAAATATCGGTTGGGAAGTCTTTGACAGATGGAATGTAAGCATTACTTTAAACGAAATAGGTTTGTACGTTAAATAATACTTGCGTTTAAAAGAGCTAATTACAAAACAGTAATAAATGCCGTAATATGTTTAGCGGCCAATAAAATAAAAATATCGGATACAATCCGAAAAAATAAAGGAGAAAAAAGATGAAAAGAACAAGCAAACTGACAATGCGCTTAGCACTTGTCGCAACGGTAGTAGCTACCTTCGTGCTCGGTATAGGCGGAATATTCGCCAGCGCAAGCACGGTTACGGCTGATCCTTCCTTCAACTTTATCGCCGGCGGAGCCGAAGATATGGCGTATTTTAACGCAAACGGAACGGTAAGCTTAGATGTTACTCCCACACCCGGATTTGGGTTCCGTGCAAATGCCGCTAATCTCGGCACTGCAAACCTTATCGACGTTAAAAATTTCACAACCACTATCGAATTAACAGATGTTCCGGTAAATGTTTCAACCGTATTTTCTTTGCAAACGGTAGCTACCGGTACGTTAACCGCAGGAAACGGACTTAACTTTATGTTCCGTCGCGATGGAGAAAATCTCGTAGCGTTTGCCATTTACGATTCCAACGGTTCCGAACCCGCTTATTGGGCACCCGGTCAGTTAGCTCTCGGCACAGATAAAACGGTTACTATCACCATTAATTATGATGCCGCAAACATAGTTACCATTAACCTTGCAGATGCTTATGCGTTGCCCAACACGCTAATTTCTAAAAATATAATTGACGGTTTTTATAAAAACACCGACTACAAAGGTTACTATTCAATCAGTAGTTACTATTTTGCCCCTCCTGCTACAGCAGCCGCAACTTACACAATTAAGTCTATAAACGGTGAAACTCCTTTAAACAACTACAAAGCTGTTGTAAATTCTGCCGTAACGGCATTCGAAACCGCCGTAAACGCTTTAGATGACCAATCTACCGAAGAGCAAATTAAAGCAGTAAAAGAATACGATGTTTTTGGTGCAGGCAGCGCATATGCTTCACTTTTGAGCCTTGTAGATGCCGATAACGCTCTTGCAACAAAAATTGCAAACGTGCAAGCTGCTTACAATTTAAAATATCAAAAGATTAAATATAACGAAATTAACGCTCAAATTACTGCATTCAGTGCCGCTCTCGAAGGTTTGGATGTTTCCGATGCAACAGCTGTTGCCGCTGCTATAGAAAAATACGAAGCTATAGATAAAGCAGGTATAAACACTCTTAGCGATACTTACAAGAATCAGTTGCAAGAAGCTTTATCCGCTTTAACTACCGGCACAACGTTTAAAAATCTTATCAATGCCAAAACCGAATCTTATGTTTCCGATTACGAAACAAAAGTAGCAAGCGGAGACGCAGCTTCTTTATCCACCTATAAAGATATAAACAAAATAGTTGAAGAATGGGATACATATAAAGAAGAAAACTATTTAACCATAAGCCTTTCGGCTGACGAAATTGCCGCTTACGATGCAAGAATAGCCGCTATTGCAAGCAAAATGAACACTTCGTTCTATTCCTCTTTATGGACAGAAGGTGACACTTGGGAAGCCCGCAAAACCGACCTTGGTTTATATGCTACAGGCGAAGGTAAATATTTTGAAACTCTCGGATTCAATCAAAAACTTGAATTAGGTAAAACAACTACTATCGAATTTAACGTTATTTACGCTTTAAAGAAACTCGGAGCAAACCATTTGCATATAGGCTTCTATCCTCAAGCAGGAACGGGCACAAAGGGTAGTGCAGACGGCGTAAGAGTAGACTTCTGGTTTAGCGAAGCTGGCACTGTAGAGGTTAAACCCGTAAACGGAAAAACCGAGCAAGCTTGCTTTGAGGGTGCATACCTTAGCGTTGAAGATACAGGATTTTTCGATGTCGATGCCGAAGAACCCGATTATACTCAAGGAAAATATACGGTAACTTTATCCGAAGAAGATGGTATGATCGTTCTTACTGTTAACGGATTATCTATGGATATTACCGAAATCAGTCCCGATTTATACAAAAACGGTTGTTACCTTACAGTTAGCACTATGAGCGTAGCAGGCGCTGCATATAACGAACTTCTCATAACAAAAGTGGGCAACACGTCTTATGCAAAAGGCGCTGAAGGTGGCGATGTTACGCCTCCCGAACAAAGCAGTCCTTCCGACAGTCAAACAGAATCAGAAGAAGGCGGATGTCATGGCTCACTTGCAACCAATTCTATAGCACTCAGCTTTGTAGCAATAGCAATTTGCCTTATGGCAATAACACTTGTAAGAAAAAAACAAGAAAACTAATAATATTTAACTAAGCGGACGGGGGAAGGTTTTTGTCTTCTCCCGTTTTGCACGGAGAAATTATGAAAAAAATAACGGCAGTAATTATGGGGTTTGGCGACCGTGGACAAATATATGCCTCGTATGCCCAAAAAGACCCTGAAAAATTTCAAATAATCGGTGTTGTAGACCCCGATCCTATCCGCTTGAAAAAAGCAAAAAAGTTATACGATTTAAACGACTCAAACTGTTTTTTAAACCCCGAAGATTTTTATAAACGCGAAAAGTTTTGCGATGTTGTTATTAATGCAACTATGGATAATTTGCACGTAAAAACAACTATCCCCTTGCTTAAAGCAGGGTATGACGTTTTGTTGGAAAAACCCATAACATCAAACGAGCAAGAGCTTTTTATGCTTGAAAAAACAGCAAAACAAAGCGGTAGAATTCTTATGATTTGCCACGTTCTAAGGTATGCGCCCTTTTATGTTAAAATTAAAAATATTTTAGATGGAGGCTCGCTCGGAAAAATTCAAAACGTTTTTTGTTCCGAAAACGTTTGGATTCCCCATGTGCTTGCTTCGTATATCCGCGGTAAATGGAGCAGTGAACAAGCTTGCGGCTCGGGTATGCTTATGGCTAAGTGTTGCCACGATCTCGATATGATAGTGTGGCTTTGCGGCGGTGCAAAAGCAAAAGCGGTTTCTTCTTTCGGCACGCGTTCGGTTTTTACCGAAGAAAACAAACCTGCAGGGGCGGGCACGCGCTGTTTAGTCGATTGTAAATTGCAAAAAGACTGCCCGTATTCGGCTAAAAAACTGTATATAGAAAACAACTTGTTTCCCTTCCTTGTTTGGGCAAATATAAAGGGCAAGGATTGGACCGAGGTAAGCGAAGAGGAGAAAATTCACTCTTTAAAAACGGATAATCCGCACGGTAGCTGTGCATATCAAGCTAAGGACTTAGTCGATCATCAATCGGTTTTAATAGAGTTTAAAAACGGGATTACCGCTACTTTAAACATGACGGGAGGCGCATCGCGCGCCGGTAGAGAGCTGCATATTGTTTGCGAGCGTGGTGAGATTGAAGGCTTTTTAGAATCAAATGAGTTTAAAGTACGCAAATTTAATGCCGATAAAGCAACTTGCAACGAAGAAACCGTGTTTATAACCGAAGATGTTTCCGGTGTTCATTCGGGCGGCGATTTGCGTTTGGTGGCGGATTTCGTCGCGCGCGTTTCGGGCGAAAAACCATCGATTTCTTGCACTTCTATAGAAGATTCGGTTGAGGGACACCTTATTACAATAGCGGCTGAAAAGTCAAGAAAAGAAGGTCGAACGGTTTTTTTCGATAATAATCAAAAAGTGGATTGACAAATTCTTTCCTTATCTTTATAATAAATACTATGGAGATATATGGAAAAAAACAGATAAACATCAGAGAGGACAATAAAAGCGCCGTTATAGACGTATTACTTCAATCACAGGCAACCATGCTCGATATGTCCGAAAGATTGGGGCTCAGCCACACATCGCTTGCAAAGGTCATTCGCGAGCTAATGCAAAAAAATGTGGTGCAAATAGTTAATTACGATACTTCGGCTTTCGGCAGACCCTCTAAGGTGTACGGCATCAATGGCGACTGTGCTATTTCTTGCGCAATAGTATTTAACGAAGAGCGCGTATATATTTACTATTTCGATATGCGCGGTTTTCAAATTAACGAAATCGCTTTTGAAAACGACTGTCGGCAGTTGCAACCGTTGGCGTTGCGCGTCGTGCAAGAAATGCATCGTTTGAAACAGCATCCGCGCTTAAACGAAAAAATCATAAAATATATTTATATAGGCGCGCCGTCTGCGGGCTTATTCGGTTACGATTTTAACGTTTGCAGCGAGGTTTTCTTGTGTGAGTTAAACAAGGCGTTTCCCGATGTGCACTTGCAAGTACACCATAACGAAGATTACGAAATGATTGCAGAAAAAAAATACGGTTCGTTAAAAAACGGCGAAAAAAACGTTGTGCTTGTTAATTTAGGCAAACACATAAGCACTGTGCTATTTCTTGCGCAATAGTATTTAACGAAGAGCGCGTATATATTTACTATTTCGATATGCGCGGTTTTCAAATTAACGAAATCGCTTTTGAAAACGACTGTCGGCAGTTGCAACCGTTGGCGTTGCGCGTCGTGCAAGAAATGCATCGTTTGAAACAGCATCCGCGCTTAAACGAAAAAATCATAAAATATATTTATATAGGCGCGCCGTCTGCGGGCTTATTCGGTTACGATTTTAACGTTTGCAGCGAGGTTTTCTTGTGTGAGTTAAACAAGGCGTTTCCCGATGTGCACTTGCAAGTACACCATAACGAAGATTACGAAATGATTGCAGAAAAAAAATACGGTTCGTTAAAAAACGGCGAAAAAAACGTTGTGCTTGTTAATTTAGGCAAACACATAAGCGCTTCGGTAATGCTATGTGGTGAAATTTACCGCGGAGATAATAATCTTCACGGTGAATTTACCGTGCCAATGGCATTTAACGCCGAATATAATGCCGATAATATCATACCGATGCTTAAAGAGCTTTCTTGTTTTCTATCGTTTATGGATATCCACGAAGTTGTTTTGGGCGGTGACGCGCAAAAACAAGATAAAAATTTGTTGGCTTTGGTAAAAAAAGTTTTGGGCGAAAAGGTAAATGTTCGTTTTTCAACGATGGGTACCGATGTGCCTTCTTCTCTTTCGGGTGCTGTATGGCTTGCGGTTTATTCAACCTTACAAGAACTTATGGCGCGGTAAAATGCAATGTGCAAATTTGGTTGGCACACCAAACATAAAAAAGTTTAACAGTGGCGGCAATTTTATATTGCTGCCATAATTTTACTCTTTTAACGTTATTTTACTAAAAACAACAATTTTTAGGCAAAAGGTAATAAAAAAATTGAATTTATGCCTTTGTGGTAGTATAATCATTAAGAAAAAAGGAGGGGTAAATTATGAATAACGTTAATAATGCTTATAAGGATAAATATTTTTCGGTTCTTGGCGATTCCATAAGCACATTCGAAGGGGTTTCTCAGCCGCGCGAGGCTGCGTTTTACGATCTTTCCAAAAAACTGCAATCAAATATAATAACCGTTGCCGATACTTGGTGGGGTTTTGTTATTGAACAGTTGGGCGCAAAAAGTTTGGTTAATAACTCTTGGTCGGGCAGTACGGTCAGTAAAAGTCTGCTTTATCAGGTGGAATCTTACGGGTGCAGCAATCAAAGGACGGCGGAGTTGAGTGAAAACGGAGTATCGCCAAACGTTATTATGCTTTTTATGGGTATAAACGACTGGGGCGTCGGCTTCAAAGTTGATTACGATTTTAACGAGGATAACGTTTTTAAAGGTTGTGGCAGTGACTGCGACGCAATCGATGAAAATGGCTGCGAAAATTTCTCCGTGGCTTATCAAACAATGCTAAAAAACAATTATCCGCAAGCTGAAATATGGTGCTTAACATTGCCGTTCGGGAGCTATTTTAACGGCAAGCGGATAGATTTTTCTTGCGATGACAAGCGGAAAATCAACATTGAAAAATATTGCAATGCCATTATGTTATGCGCGCAAAAATGTGGTTGCCGAGTTATAGATTTGTACAAACAGGAATGTGTATATAGCTCTTTGGACGGTTTTCACCCCGATGGTTGCGGCATGCAAACAATAGCAAACTGTGTTCTTTCATGTTTAAAATAGGCAGTTTTTGTTTTGGCGAAATAGAAAATTAATACGGAGCATTTTTATTTTGCTACCGTTTTTTTATTTTTGCAAAAACAAAAAACACTTTACAAAACTTGTTTTAAGATTTTTTACTTAAGCGAAATGTGCGATAATCGACTTATAGGTCAACTTTTGCGTGTTTTTTTGCAAAAAATACAAAAACAACAACAAAAAACGTCGGCGTTTGTTAACGAACTCCGACGTGTATTTTAACTTAATTGCTTTTTACTGTTTATTGTTTACTAAGTATAAAATTATTGTTTACTAAGTATAAAATTTGCTACTTTTACCAAAGGAAAAATAATAAAAGTTTAAACTTCGCTTTCCTGCTTTAAAAGGGTTGCATACCTAAGCATTTCGCCGCTTAACGTTACAAGTCCTTCGCCAAAGTCAGTTACAGTCATTTCGCCTATCGGCGATAGGTAATATCCGTTAAATACACCTGCCGAAAAGCCCGTATTCGGATCGATTTTTCCTTGCTCGCGCTTGGTAAGCACGGTTATGTATAATGCAGACGTTCTTGAATGCGTGGATTGTAATCCGTGGGAACTTACTCCAAAGTTTTGCAAGCAATGCGGCACAAAAATTTCCTCAAGCGAAGTATATTGTTCTAAATGCGGTGCAAAGCTTCGGTACGGAGGTGATAACATTTGACGGCTGAATATTTTGAAAGCATAAAGCTGTTAGTAATGAAACATTACGGCTTTGGTCAAGACGAAATAAAAAAATCAAAGTGTGTAAGGCGTGCGGGGCAAGTGCAGACGTCGTCGAAACCGTTTGTTCGCACAGTGGCAAAGCTTTGCTTTATACAACTTTATACGACGAATATAAAAACAAACATGCCTACTGTGCCAATTGCGATACCGTTGTGGCGATAATGGCAAAAAGGCAAAAATAATTTGACTTTTTTTGTAATTTCCCCACCTTTTGGCGGTTGAGTGGTGGACAAATCTCATATATATGTGTATAATCTAAATAGGATAATAAAAGTTTTATTACGTTTTAGCTGTTTAGGGCAACGCGCATTGTTACAACGATGCGTTTGCAAAAAACAAAAACGAATAAAAAAAGAAAGGAGAGTTATGAAGAAAAACGTAATCTCAATTTTAGCAGCTGTCATAATGCTCATGTTGGCTTTTTCGGCTATTGTCGGCTGCAATAGCCAAACAACAGGCACGATTGATAAAATCGTAAGCGAAACGGGTATCGAGCTTTCCGGCGGAAGTTTTTCAGAAGGTTCCGTTTTAAAAGCTGAATCCGTTGATCTCGATACCGATCAAGGTAAAGAGGCTCTCAATACTATAAAAGGGTACGAATACAACACGTTTAAGCCCGTATACATTTTTGATATTTCAGTTCTTAAGGACAATGTAAAGGTTCAACCTAACGGCAAAGTCAAGGTTTCTATTCCTATGACGGCAGCACTTGCAAGTTACAAAGATGTTTTGCACATTAAGGATGACGGCGGTGTTGAAAAACTTTCCGCAACTTATGCAGATGGCAAGATAAGTTTTGAAACAGACAGCTTTTCTATCTTCGTTTTGGTTGAGCCCGCTATGACAAACCACTTGCATGATTTTAGTGATGAGTGGAGTTTTGACGAAACAAATCACTGGCATGCCGCAACTTGCGAACATACCGCCGAAAAAAGCAATCTCGGCGAGCACGAATTTGACGACGGTACCGTAATAACGCCTGCCACCGAAAAGGCAGACGGAGAAATTAAGTACACTTGTACCGTGTGCGGCTATGAAAAAACGGGAACTATTTCCACTCACACTCACGTATTCAGTGGCGAATGGTCTCAAAGCGAGACGCATCACTGGCACGCTTGCACGATTGAAGATTGTGAAGCAACAGAAGATTTAGCCGAACACTATTACGATCTTCACGGTTGGTGGGATATAAGAAAACCCGCTACCGAAACGGAAACAGGCTTAATGGTACGTGTATGCATCGGCTGCAAATACGAAGATAGTCGTATAATTCCTAAATACGATCCGAATCACAAGCACACCTACAGCGAAACTTGGACAACTGACGAATACTACCATTGGCGCGTCGCTACTTGCGCACACGTCAACGAACATGCAGACGAGGCAGAACACAGTTGGAATGACGGTGAAATAATAAAGACTGCCACGCTCGAAGAAGACGGCATAATAACCTATACGTGTACCGTTTGCAGTGCGACTAAGCAACAAACTTATGCCCACACGCATACGTTTAGCGAAGATTGGTCAAAGAACGAAACATATCATTGGCACGCTGCTACTTGCGGACACGAACAGGAGGTTGACTCTAAATCAGAACACACTTGGAACAACGGCGAAATTACGAAACCCGCGACTTCGACGGCGGATGGCGTAAAGACTTATACGTGTACCATCTGCGGCGCTACAAAAGAGGAAAATGTCGTATACGTTCCTCACACGCATACGTTTAGCGAATACTGGTCAAAGGATGACGATTACCATTGGTACGCTTGTACGGGCGATGATTGCACCGAAGTTGACGATAAAGCTAAACATACTTGGGGTGAGGCTAATGTAGTAAGAGACCCCAGTCATATTGACGGCGGACGTACCGATTATACCTGTACCGTTTGTGGTAAGACAAAACAAGTTACTACGCCACACGAACACATTTACGGCGATTGGCAGTTTGCGGCTACATATCACTGGCAGCTCGCTAATTGCGGTTATTATACCGGTCACAACGGAATAAGGGGACCGCAAAGCGCGCACGTGTTTGTGGAAGGCTTTTGTAAAGACTGCGGTATAAAGGATCCGTCGGTTGCTTCAATAGGTCTTGAGTTTACTTTGCAAGAAGACGGAACTTATTTTGTATCGGGTATAGGCACATGCACCGATATTCACTTGGTAATACCGAGTACGCATGAAGAAAAAGCTGTTACCGGCATAGCAAACGCAGCGTTTAGGAGCAAGGGAGCCTTGCGTTCGGTATATCTTCCCGATAGCGTAAAAACGGTAGGAAATGAGGCGTTCAAAAGTTGTAATAATCTTAATTCGGTAAGATTCCCCGACGATATGAGCGATATTGGCGAAAGCGCTTTTTCGGGGTGTAAGCTATATACGCTTACGTTGCCGACGAAGGGCTTATCGGAAATTAAAAAATACGCATTTTCTAGCAACTATGAATATTTGCTTAACATTTACATTCCCGATAATATAAAGATTATCGGAGAAAGCGCTTTCAATTATTGTAGGGCAGTAGTGGAACTTAGATTGCCCGAAACTATGGAATCGCTTGGCGCAAGTTGTTTTGAAGACTTGCAGGCGATAACGTCTATTACGATTCCTAAAGGCATAAAAGAGCTCCCCAAAAGCGTATTTGCTAACTGTTACGGATTAACAGAGGTTACAATTCCCAACTGGATAGAAACGATTGGCGAGCGTGCTTTTGACGGCTGTAAAAATTTAACGACAGTGCACCTTTCAGAAGGATTAACTGCTATCGAAGAGTATGCTTTCGATAGCACTAAATTAACGTCCGTTACCATTCCTTCGTCAATAAGCGAACTTAAAGTGGGTGTATTTAATCGTTGTTCGGCATTAAGTGAAGTCATTTTGCCGGAAGGACTTATTACAATAGGCAAATTGGCTTTTGCTAATTGTTCTAGTCTTGTAGAGATAACCTTACCGTCGGGTTTAACCACGCTCGGAGAGCAGTCTTTTGAAAACAGTGCTCTTACGTCGATTGTCGTACCCGAAAAAATAAAGGTTATTAATATAAATACTTTCTCGAATTGTAAAAAATTAACGTCGGTAACCTTGCCTGAAGGCTTACTTAAAATCGATGAACGTGCGTTTTACAATTGTACTTCTCTTAAGGAAATATCCATACCCAACGGCGTTACCGAAATTTCAATCGGCGCTTTCCAATCCTGTTCCGCGTTAACGACCGTTAATATTCCTACTTCTCTTATAGAAATTTCAAGCAACGCTTTTTACAACACAAAAATTAATAACATCGTTATTCCCGACAGTGTTACCTCGATAGGAGGCTACGCCTTTTATGGAAACGCTGAGCTCGAAAGCGTAACATTTGGAAAGAATATAAAAAGTATAGAATCTTCGGCGTTTGAAAATTGTGCTAAATTAGCAACTATAAGTCTCCCCGCTGCTGTAGAAAGTATTGGTTCGAGAGCGTTCGCCGGCTGCAAAAAGATTACGGCAATAAATCTTCCGTCTTCTCTAGTAGTCATCGAATATGCTGCTTTTATTGATTGCACTAACTTAACAACTGTAACTTTTCCGTCCGGCATAAAACAGCTTGAACAATCCGTGTTTAAAAACACTAACGTCAGCTATACCGAATTCGATAACGCTTGTTATCTCGGTAATGCCGAAAATCCATATCTTGTATTAGTACAGGCAAAGGACAAAACTGCTACTTCTTGTACTATTCATAGTAGTACCGTGGTTATCGCGGGAAGAGCCTTTTATGATTCTGCCATAACGGAAATAACCATTCCCGATAGCGTTAAAGTTATTGGACATCAGGCGTTTGGAAGTAAGTTAGAAAAACTTTACATTGGCTCTATAGACGATTGGTGTATGGTAAAAAGCAAAGCTGAAAAAACATACGCTAAAATAAATGACTCTTACGAATATTACTGGGGCACCGAAAGTGCCCATGCAACGGCGGAATCGAGGGCGCGTTTCCTTGTATATACTGCCCCTTATGATGTATGCCGCGATGGGTTTTTATCTTCTTACACGAAAGTATAAAAACGATTAACAAGTTGTAACTTATACTTATATAGCCAATCCTTCAATTACAATTTCGTTAACAGTTCAAGTTGTTGAAGAATAAGCGAAAAAAGGTTTTGCTAATTTTAACTAATGTATTTTTTAACGCAAAATAAAAAATAAAAAGTTGGCGTATAAGTCGATTATCAACAAAAAAAGGCAGGTTTAACCTGCCTTTTGTGTTGTGAATTTTTTATTTAAAAATGTGTTCTTTTATAAAGGTGCGGACTTTTATGTCTTGTCCGTTTTTTGCTTTTACCAAGTTGCCGTAATGTTTTGTCATAATCAAGGCGGATGCTGCTATTGCCAAAACAGAGGAAATTATGCTTGCACTCGTAATACAAACGTATAAAGAAAACGCTACAGCCGAATAGTAGGGAACTATAAATGTGTAATTTACAATTAGCATTAAAATTACGCAGGTGATAAGCAAGAGCAAAAACAAAGTGGGTTTATAGGCAAGCACTACGCCGCCGTATGCGGCAAGCCCCTTTCCTCCTTTAAAGTGCATATAAAAAGGAAAACAGTGCCCTACAATTGCCGACACGCCCGAAGCTAACGAAAGCCATTTTATTTCCGATGATATTAAATTGGTCATTTTTACAACAAAAAAACCCTTAAAAAGATCTATTAGCATTACTATAATGCCGTATTTTTTGCCTAACACCAACATTGTGTTGGTTGCACCCAAGTTTTTTGTTCCCTCTTCGCGCAGATTTTCGTGTTTAATCTTGGCTATTAACGCCGATGGACTTAACGAACCTATAAAATAACTTGCTAAAATACAAAAAACGCTTTTCATACAACTCCTTTTTTATTTTTTTATGGCGTTAAAACAAACAAATTATTTTGCCGTAATTAAAAACGCCGATTGTAACTATATTTTTCTTATTATATCATTATTGTGTTTTTAAAAGATTGAAAAAGTGTTTATAATTTGTTAAAGATAGTTTTTTAT
>CAZPFZ010000002.1:474-28281 GCA_964585955.1 uncultured Acidiphilium sp. | reverse complement strand
GGATTATACGAATGTGGCGACACTAACATAACTTTAACCGTAGACGGTAATTGTTCTATAGGTACTTCGGTGTCTGGCGGAGACATTATAAATGTAAGCACTGCAACTCTTACCATTCTCGGTGGCGGAAATATTACCATTACAGCAGGGAATGGCGCTCATGGTCAAAAGGATGGCGATAACGGTGGAAATGGCGGCTATGGTATTTCGTGTAAGCAGTTGAGTATAAAACAAAGTGTCGGTTTAAATGTTTACGGTGGCAACGGCGGTAACGGAAAGCAAGGCTCTAACGGTGGCAAGGGTAATGATGGAAATAAAGGCAATGATGCTAGTGCTAATGGGGGGAATTTTTTTAGTGGTGCTAATGCATCGAATGGTGAACCCGGCGGAAAAGGCGGCGACGGTGGCAACGGCGGAGCTGGTGGTAACGGTGGTAATGCAATTTGTTCGTTGGAATATTTTTACAACGAAAGTAGCAATGTCGTGCTTATAGGTGGCAACGGCGGTAACGGCGGAGCTGGTGGTAACGGCGGATCTGGTGGCAATGGCGGCACCGGTGGGGCGGATAACGTTACTGGTCTTTTCGGAAATGCTCCCGGTAATGGCGGAAAAGGCGGCAACGGCGGAAAAGGCGGCGACGGCGGAAAAGGCGGCGACAAAGGCTTTGCTTACGAAGGAACACTTGAAGGAATTGAACTTAATGCTACAAATGGTCAGCCAGGGGCAGGTGGTAATGGCGGCAATTGTGGTTCTAAGGGAACTGGTGGAGCCGGCGGTGACGCGGGAAAAAATGGATCCGATGGTAAAAAAGGAGACGACGGTGCACCTGGTGCAGACGGAGATAAAGGAGACAATGGTAATTAAACATTGCCAAAGTGCGTAAAATCCATATAAAAACCAATCAAAAATAACAAAAGCCATATTCATAAGTGTTATACTGTGAGTATGGTTTTTTGTTAAAAATTATTTTATAAAACAATCATTAAAAATACGCCTAAAACAAAATAAGCTTTTTTGTTTTGGCGTAAATTTTTTATTATGCTGTAAATAACATTATGTTAATTTTAAGGTGTTCTTAAAAATTCTTCGGCGGTTTTAATAGTCGAAAAACTTTTAAATTTGCATTTAATATCTCCGCTTGCGTTAAGCTCGGCAATTATTAAAGAAGCTTCTTCCCAACTGTCGGTTATAACAAGGTCGGTGGGGTGTTTTATCGCGTAAAATTTACCTTTGTATTTGCCGCGGATAATTTTGCGTATTTTAAGGTGTTTTAAGCTTTCGTAAACGGCGTCTCTCTGTTTTTGTTCTTCAAGCGCTTTTTTGCGCATTTTTAACAAGTCCGATTGTTTAAGGTTGCGTATTTGCAGTGCGTTTATTATTTGCACGGCATCGCCTTTGGTTAATTTTTCTAAATTAACGGTGGCAAGTTCGTCGTTAGGCAGTTTGCCTTTAATAAAGGCTATTTGCTTATCGGAGGCTTTTTCAAACTGCCAAACTGCGTAATTTTCTATGTTCCAAAATTTTTGTTCGTTTAGATATTTTGTTTTAAATATCAAGTATGCCGTTTCGGCGGCTTGTTTTAACGATTCTTGTTTGTATTCGTTATAAACAAATTTATTTTGCTTTTTGTCAAAACAGTAACTCATTATTGCTGTTTGCCCAAGTTCGTTAATTGCTTTTATTCCTATGCGGTCACCGCAAGCAAACTGATAAACAAGGTCGCCGTTTGGCTTTTTTGTCCAATTTATGTTTTTAAGGTCGGCGCGCTGACTTCTTGCAAAAAGCTGAACGGCTTTAACGTTGGTTAGCCACACTTCGGGACAGTCGTTTGCTTCGTCGGCAAGCTTTGGCATATCGGTAAGCATGCCTTGCAGTTTGTGTCGCCTGCTTTCGGGGATAGAATCCGCATCCAATCCCATAAGCGAAGGCGCCGTGCATATATCCAATTTGCCGCTTACACCCACGCAGTCAATAAGCGTCAGGTAGCTTTTGCCCTCGGCTTTTCGCAAGCCTCTGCCTACCATTTGCGTGTAAAGACTTTGGTTTTGGGTAGGGCGCGCAATTATTATCGTTTCTATTAACGGCATGTCTGTACCTTCGGTAAAAATCATGCAGTTAACAATGCAGGGTATTTTGCGGTTGGTAAAATCATCTATAATTTTTTTTCTGTTTTTTGTTTTTTGGCTTACGACAACGGCATTTGGTATTTCCCGCGCTATGTTTTCGGCGTGCGCTACCGACGTTGCAAAAATTAAAGTTTGCCCTTTAGCATATTTGTTGTATACGTCGGCTATTTGTTTGTTGGCTGTTTCTATATTAACTGCCTTATCCAAATCGGCAACAACAAAATCGCCCATTCTGCGTTTTACGTCGCTTACGTCGTAACATACTTTTGCCCTTAAACAGCGTATGTCGGTAAGCCAATCGTTTTGTATGCCCCATTTTAAATCGCGAGAAAAAATTATGCTGTCATAAATATCGTCTAATCTTACTTTGTCGCCGCGGTTTGGCGTTGCAGTAAAGCCTATGTGCAAGCGTGGTTTAAAATAGGAATAAATTTGCTTATAGCTGGGTGCGGCGGCGTGATGCGCTTCGTCTGTTATTATAAGGTCAAAATCGTCGGGCGAAAACTTATTTAGCCGTCTTACGATAGATTGCACGCTTGCCGAAATAACCTCCTCGCCATTAGATGTTATTTCGCCCTTTTCAACACCGCAAGGGCAGTCGTAATATTTAATAGGCTGGTATACAAGTTCTTCTCTATGCGATAAAATAAGAACGCGACCTCGCCTTTTTATATGCGAAAAGACAACGGTTTTACCCAATCCCGTTGCCATACAAACAAGCCCGCTACCCGAGCTTAGCGCATTTATTTTATCTATGCATTCAACTTGATAGTCTCTTAAAGTAAACATAATTCAGCCTTTATTAGCTACTGTTAAATAGTGATTAAAATAGCCGATAATCAACTTATAGCCCTACTTTTATAACAATATTATTGTTCTTGCGGGGCTTGTTTATTTTATTTACGGGCTATCGCTTTTTATTTGCGGCGTTTATCTTCGCCGCTAAAATTTATTTTTGCCGTAACGCTTTCTGAAATTCTGCTTAAAAACCGTTCAGTGTATCTTTGCTGAATTGCGTTTAGGTCTAAGTTGGTGGTAATAATATATGGTTTTTTATGAACTATGCGTTCCGATATAAACGAGGTTAAATATTCAACCGTAACGTTTTTTAAAATAGGTTCGGTGCCTAAATCGTCTATAACCAAAAGATCGCAATTGGTAAGCAGTTGAAAAATTACGCTTTTGTCGCGTTCGCTCGACGTGTGGTATTTTAAAAAAATGTCGTTAAGTTTTACTGCCGATAAAAATATCACGTTTGCGTTTTCCTGCATTAAATTTGTGGCAATGCAGCCCGCCGAAAAAGTTTTACCCGTTCCGGTTGCGCCCAAAAATATAAGGTTGCGTGTTTTTTCGCTCGGAAAACTTTCGCAGTATTTTTGCAAGGTGGCTTTTAGTAAAGTTTCCTCTTGAGTGGTTGTTTTAAAATCGTCAAAACAAGGGAGTTCGCGTTTTTCGGTGCCTAATTGCTCGTCAATTATGGTTGAAAGAGTTTTGTAAAAACAAGAGCATAGTCCGCCGCCCTCTAAATAGCCTGTGTCTTCGCAAATTTTGCAAGTATAGTTCGGCACTAAATCTTGTTCGTTAAGCCCTGCATCTTTAAGCAAAGCTTGTCTTTGCTGTTTTAAAAGGTCACGTTCTTTGTATAAGGTTTCTATATTTTTCAAATCGTTATTGTATTCGGCTTTTTGTATTGCAAAAATAACGTCCGAAAGTTTTTGCCTGTTTTGCTCAAAGGTTTTGTTGCTGTTAAGCGCGCGGTTTATTTCGTAACTTTTATTTGCCGCGTTTGTTCGGCGCTGCTCGTAAACAGCCATTACTTTGTTAAAAAGATTGTCGTTGGCGATCATATTAGAATTTTATGTCCTCCAAATTACTCAATAAAACGTCGAGTTCGTCTTTACTGTAATTACGTTCTGCGGCAAAGTGCTGAGTTTTAGAATTACTGTTAGCCGCTTGCTTCGGTGCGGTATTTTCGGGTATGTTATCTTTTGTAAAAATGCCCTTTGTTTTCCAATCGGATAAAATTGCGTTAACGTACACCATCGGGCGTGACGCTCCCATTGCAAGCGTGCACGCGTGCAAGATCATATCGTCCGAAAATCCCCAGTTTTGCCAAACGGTAAGGGTGTTGCGGTCGCTTTCGGTAGGTCTGCGGTCCAAACCGCAGGCGGCAAGCATAGAACGTATAAATTCGTCTATTTTAGCGCCGTTTTTAATAAATTCGGCAATGCTTGAAAGGGTAACCAAGCCTTTATCGTAAAGCGAGTTTATTAAAAGATCAAGGTCAGAAAGGTTTCGCCTATTCTTTTTAAAGCAGTAACTTGCTAAAAATTCCAAAGTGTCGCCGTCGTAGCCTTTTGCCATCCATTTAGAAAGGTAAGTTTCAACAACCGTATCTATAACTTCAACGTATACCGACAAATTGCGGCAGATATTTTTTGCCGTTTCGCGGTAGCCTTCCTTTTGTTTTATGTAGCGATCAATTTCGTCCTCGGTAAAAAGTTTGTTTGAAAACAGTTCCATAACAAAATCGTCCAAAGCTTTTATGTTTTTGCGCTTGCATTTTTTTGCCGTATGCAAAAGCACTTTTTGTTCAAAGCCTAACTGCTTGCACCATTTGTTAAAAAGTTGTAAGTCTTCTATTTCGGGCTTGCGTTTTAAACCGAGCGCCGAAAGTATTGCCGAAATATCCGAACTTCTCGTCATGTAATCGGATAATTCTTTTTCAATAAGCTCTACGGTTATAATGCCGCGGTATGCAAAATCTTTAGCAACCGCAGTTATATAGCGGTAGCCTATGTCATTGCCTTTTAGGTCAACGCAATATTTGCAAATCATAAGCATTGCTTCGGGCTTTATGGAGTACTCCTCCATAAGGTTAAAATATGCCGTATATTCGCTTACGCTTATCATTCGATCGGGTATGAGTGCTTGAATTGCCGAAGTAAACTCCGAATACTTTTCCGGTTTAAATTTGCGCGGTTTGCTTTGTACCGATATAGGCAGGTAGCGTATTTGCAAGGGATTGTCGCTTATTATGGCAACAAGGTCGTATTCTTCCCAAAATTTAAAGCAGTCCTCAACCTGTTCTGGCGTAAGCGATAAACTTTTACAAAAGTCTTCTATCGTTATTTCGGCTGAGCTTTTGCAAGCGTATAGCCCGTAAAGATAAACTCTTACCGCATCGCCGCTCGCTTCGGGTAGGTATTCGGTAACAAATGGGCGAGCAACCGTAATTACACCCTCTTTTTCGTATTCTCCTGAAAATGAACAAAATGACATATGTATTATCCGATAACGCAAAACGGGCAGCCTTTTTTAGTCTTTTTTATGCCGTCATAGAAAACAGCTTTTACAAAAAAGCAAAATATAGGCAACCTATTTGCTTGATTTATTCTTATAAATATATTAATATATTATAAATAAAAAAGCAAGTCGATTTACGACATTTTTTTAATACTTGTTTATATTGTCGGTGATAAAATTAAAAAATCGCATGCGACAAACGGGGCGTCAGTATGAAAATTATGCATACATCCGATTGGCATATCGGAAAAAAACTTAACGGAAAATCAAGAATAGCCGAACAGCGCGAGGTTCTTTTTGAATTAAAAGACATTTGCGATGCCGAAAAGGTTGAACTTGTGCTTGTAGCAGGCGATATTTTTGATACTTTTACGCCTTCTTCCGAGGCGGAAGAGCTTTTTTTTGATATAATCGAAGCCATTGCCACCCCCGAAAGGGCGTTAATTATTATAAGCGGCAATCACGATGATTGGCGCAGACTTGCCGCCTCGGCTTTGCTTGCAAGTAAATCTAACGTATATATTTTTGGCGGAGAACGCGCACCCGTTGCCGGCAAGGGGAGTGTTTTTGTCGAAAGCGCAGGTAAATACCATTGCGTAGTAAAAAGCTCAAGCGAACGTTTATACGTAGGCGTTTTGCCGTACCCCGGAGAACAGCGGTTTGGCGAAAAAAAGGATGAACAAACTTTCGATGAAAAAATGCAAGAATGGATAAATGCTTGCTTTGTGGAAAACACCGAGGGCTTGCCGCAAATTTTGGTCTCGCATTTGTTTATGCTCGGCGGTATCGGTACCGACGGCGAAAGACAAATAGAACTTGGCGGAACGCGTATAGTAGGCAAGGAACTTATACCCGAAAACTGTATTTATACAGCACTCGGACATTTGCACAAAAGGCAGATAATCGACTTGGAGCGGCACATTTTATATAGCGGCTCGCTTTTGCAGTACAGTTTTGACGAAGCCGGTTACGAAAAGTCCGTTACTGTTTTTCAAGTGCAAAACGGTAAGGTTATCGATTTTAAAAAAGTACCCTTTTTAAAGGGTAAAAAATTAGCAAGGCTTACTGCTATCGGTATAGAAAACGGAAAAAAACTTTGCCTCGATAACGAAGATAAACTTATACAGTTAACATTACACATAAAAGACGCACTTACCGAAACGCAAAGTAAAGAACTTATGGTTTTTTCCAACTTAATAGAGTTAAAATTGGTAAGAACGGGGCAGGAACGCGACTTAAACGGAGCCGATAGGCGTATGCTTAACGATAAACAGGCATTCAGCGAATATTATAAAGATCGTTACGGCAGCGATATTCCCGAGGATCTTTTAGAAGAATTCATGAAACTAATTCAAGAATAACAAAAACAGGAGGTAGTAAAAATGAGACCCGTCAAATTAACGATAGAGGGATTTAAAAGCGTTTCCGAACGGCAAACGGTCGATTTTGAAAAACTTTCAAAAAACGGCATTTTTGGCATATTTGGTAAAACGGGTAGCGGAAAAAGCACTATATTAGATGCTATCGTTCTTGCTCTTTATGGCTATGTTATCGAAAAAATAGATAATTCCGATTTTGTAAATATCGGTAGCGAACGCACTTATGTGGAATTGCTTTTTTCGGTAAAAGACGGCGGAAAAACTACCTTGTATAGGGTAGAACGCATTTTTAAGTTTAATAAAGCCCGCACCGAGCTGAAATCTACCGCAAAAATGTGGAAAATTTGCGAGGATGGCGAATATGCCATAGCCGAAAATGCAAGCGAAACAAACAATAAAATTCAAAATGAAATTATAGGATTAAAAAAGAGTGACTTTTTAAAATGTATGGCGTTGCCGCAAGGTGATTTTGCTGCCTTTATCAAGCTTATCCCGAGTGAAAGATTAAATGTAATAGGTAAACTTTTTAACCTTGAAAAATACGGTAGCGCTCTTTATAAAAAGGTGAACGAAAAATATAGCGTTACCGAAAATCGTTTAAATTATTTGCAAGCTAAAATAGCAGATCTACAAGATTGCTCACCCGAAAAAATAAAAATAATTGCAGAACAAAAAGAGCAAGCGGAAGTTGTACTCGCACAATTAAAGCAAGAAAAAGAGTTGGCTTTTAGCAATAACGAAAAGGCAAAGCTCTATAAAAAATTAAAAGATGAAGAGCTCGAAAAGAAAAACAAGTTAGTGCAAATATCCGCCTATAAGTCGATTATCGACCAATATAAGCAAGAAGTGCAGTTGTTTGACAGCCTTTTACCGCTATCGGATAATATAAAAAGCGTGGTAAATGCAGAAAAACAAAGGGCAGAGTTAATTGTAAAAATACATGGGCTTAAAGAGGAAAAAAACAAGTTAGAACAACAACTTGTCAAGTTAAGCGAAGAGCTTTTGAAAAAACAAGAGCGTGAAGAGAAAAAAGCCGAACTTATGGCGCGTAAAGAACTTTTTGCCGAAGCTTATAAAAAACAAAATTCATTCAACGAAAAAAACAATGCCATAAAACAGCTTTTAGCCGAGCATTCAAGGTTTTCAGCCGAAAGCAAGCAACTACTCGACCAAATTAAGAGTGCCGGTGAAAAAAAAGATTACTATGCCGAGTGCGAAAAAAATGTAGATGTTCAAAAAATAATAACGGAACTAAGCACTATATCGTCTAACTGTTCGCTATCCGAGTTTTCTGTTGAAGTCATAAATATTTTAAACGATATAAAAGATATGATTTGCGGGAAGGTTGATAAAAACACCGAAAGTGCCGTTAATCGACTTATAGACCGAGAAATTGACTTTTTAAAGACAAAAATAACATCTTTGGGCGAGCAGAGCGATGTAAGAAATGCACTTGAAAAAGCAATTGCGGCCCTCGATCAAAAATCAGAATATTCAAAGCTTTGCCAACAAGAGGCTAAAAAGGCCGATCTTTTTGATAAAGATTACAAAGTAAAGCAGGAAAACATTGTAAGGATTACCGAAGAAGGTAAAAAATTGCGTGAAGAAGCTAATGTTTTAGCTCGTGACATAAACAACATAACTTTAGGATTGAATCTTTCAGATGCTGAGCGCGAAACCGACAGACAACTTAAAGAGCTTGTTGGGTTGATTGCCGAAGCAGAAGAAAGAAATCAAAAATTAGGTAATTACTTGGCTGCTAACGAGCGTGAACTTACTTTGCGTGAGGGTGAACTGCGTGAAACCGAAAAGTTTTTAAGCGAAAATACAGATAAGCTTATTTGCAATTTAAACGCGCTTTCTTTGGACAAAGAAGGAGCAGTTCGCATTATCGGGGATGCTCCAAATATAGAAAACAAGCGAAAAAAAATAGCTCAAGATCAAAAGGAAAGGGGCTTTTGCGAAAAAAGACTTGAAGAAATTTCAGCCGAGATAGAGCCGTTAAGCGAATACGCGGACTTTGGCAGATATGCCTTTTTGCTTGAAGAAAGTGAAAAAAAATACGAAGAATGTAATAAAAATTATATACAAATTTCCATATCTTACGAAAACGGTTTGAAAAAATCGGAAGATTGGTGTATAATGAATAAAGAGATAAACCAATCCACGGCTAAACTCAAGCTTTACGCAAGCCTTACCGAACTTGTAAAGGGCGGTAAATTTATGGAATTTATAGCCGACGAATATTTGCGTGATATTGCCCAAGAAGCCGAAACACGCGTGCTCGAATTAACGGGCGGAAGATACGGTTTGATTTACGACAAGGAGTTTTCGGTTACCGATAATTTAAAGGGCGGTGCAAAACGCCCTGTTGCGGGGCTTTCCGGCGGCGAAACCTTTTTGGTGTCATTGTCGCTCGCGCTTGCTCTTGCTTCACAAATCGGACGAAAAGCTTTAAAGCCCATTGAGTTTTTCTTTTTAGACGAAGGCTTTGGCACTTTGGATGAAGAGCTTATAGATGCGGTTACCAACAGTTTGGAAAAACTGCAAAAGAGCGATTTCACTGTGGGGCTTATAACTCACGTAACCGAACTTAAAAACAGAATACAATCAAAACTTTACGTAACGGGCGCCGATATAACCCACGGCACCAAGTTTACCGAAAGTTGTTAAAGGTTGGTTAACTTTTACAATAGTTGCAAAGTTAGTTTAAAAAACCGAGTAAAAAGTGGAGAAAACTAAATTTACAACACAATGCAAAAAGTCTTTTGGTTTGCATTGGAAAATTTTAATAAATTTTTATGCATATAAAAGGTTTGCTTTAAAAAGGCAAACTTATAAATCGGAGAGAAATGGAAACAGCAGCAAGAAAAATTCTTACGCCTACGGCTATGTGGTCGGACTTCGACGACTCTTTGCCATTAAAGGAAAGTAAAGTAAACGAAATGACATATGACGGAATAGTTTATTCCGAAGTGTATTTTTCAGGTAGGGAAACCCCATCCGGTAGAGTACGCATATACGGATTATACGCTCGTCCTCAAGTTATTTCACCCGGTAAAAAAATAGGCGGTGTGTTAATTTTGCCCGATTGCACGCAAACGGTTAATCTCGATATAGTTAACTTTTATGTGCAAAGCGGTTATGCCGTGCTTATGGTCGATTATCGCGGCGATTACGGCGAAAGCCCCGAATTTACAAACTATCCTACCGAAATTCAGTATGCAAACTATAAAAAAGCAGGCGATGTTTTTAAGGTGGAGCGCACCGCAAAAGAAACCTGTTGGTACGAATGGGCAGCGGTAGCAAAATATGCAATTTCATTTTTAAGCTCGCGTAGCGAGGTCGGAAAAATTGCGCTTGTGGGAATAAAACAGGGCGGAAACGTCGGTTGGCAAGCGTTGTTTAACGATAAAAAGGTGTCCTGTTTTGTAACCTTTTACGGTATAGGTTGGCAGGCATACAAGGGTGTTTTTAGGCATGTTTCTGCAGATATCGAGCTTGACGACGAAAGATATCGTTGGCTTGGCGGGATAGACGCGCACGTTTATGCTCAATACGTAAACTGCCCGGTCTTATACGTTGCGGGTACAAACAGCAGTGATTTCGATTGCGATAGGGGGATTGATACCCTTACCAGATTAAACCCTAATGTAAAATATTGTTTTAACTATGCACCGCGTTTTCGCGATACGGTAAATAAAAAGTGCAGTGACGATATATTGTTGTTTTTGAAAAAACATCTTGCGCGCGACGGCTTAAATACAGATAAATTGTATTTTCCCGAACAACCGCAAATTGAACACGCCATGGGAGAGGACGGTTTGTCGTACTTTGCAAAAGTAACGCTTGACGAACCCGACAAGGTGAAAAACGTAACCGTTTATTTAAGCGAGGGTATTTCTGCACCAGGATTGCGTAACTGGGCGCCAATGCGCTTTTTAAAAAGCGAAGGTAAACAGCGAATATTTATACGTCAACTTGGCGGCGATTCGGAATTTATTCATATGTTTGCGGTGGCAGAATATAAAAACGGCGTAAGCGTAAGTTCAAAAATCAGTTTTGTAAAACTTTCTTCGCGTTTACCCGTGTATTCGGCTAATATGTTGTATTCTTCAAAAACGGGGGCAGACTGTTTTTGCGTCAGCGACGAAACGCGCAACACTATAGGCGGCATAATTTTTAACGAAAACGAGGGTATAAAGGTTGTTGAGTGCGCAGGCGGTATATCGGGCGCAAGTTCAAAATACGGTTTATTAACTTATAAAATAGGCGAAAACAGATTTAAACCCGAACGCCGATCTATAATAAAATTCGATATTTATTGTGAAGAATATACCGAGCTTTCGGTAAGTTTATTAATAGGCAACGAGCTTGGCGAAATTTTACCGTATACGGTAAAAACGCAGGTTAACGGAGTGAAAGCCTGGAATAATTTACAAATTAATTTTTCAGAGTTTAAAAACGAACAAAATTTAGGCGTTAAAGATTTTGATCGCGTTTCTGCGGTAAAATTTGAAGCACTCGGAGTGTTTGCAATCAACAACGTATTGCTTATTTAATTGTATAGCGCATTTGTTATCTGTGAAAAAACATTTAGTGCATATTCTTTAATTTAAATTGCAGATTGGTATTTTGCTTTATAATTTTTATCTTAAATCGGAGACATAAATGGAAATTAACGAAGATTTGCTTTCTCAAAGACAAAAAGAGATAAAAAACGATAGGATAAGCACGGTAGTTACCGTTATTTTGGTTATTGTCTGCATAGCGATTATTTGGCTAAAAAGCGTGGTATTTATGTGTGTTGAAGTATCCGGTCATTCTATGGATAATACGCTAAGCGATCACGATATATTGGTTATTAACAAACTCGATTCACTTGACCGCGGAGAGGTTGTAGTGTTCACATATGGCGGTAAAACGTATATCAAACGTGTTATAGCACTCGAAGGCGATACCATAAGGTTTGAAAAAGGTAAAATTTATTTAAGAAAAAAAGGTGAAACAGATTTTGTTTTGCAAAACGAGGATTATATTAAAGGCGTAACTATGTATTGCATGCATAGCGGCAAAGAGCGCGAAAAATGCGAATTGAACGGACATTCGGTTATAAGCGGCGGAAGTTACGGGCATTGTGCATCTCGCCACGAAACAACAGTGGAGGACGGTTGCTTTTTTGCAATGGGTGACAATAGAGAAAACAGTAACGATTGCCGCAATTTCGGCAGTGTTCCGTATAATTGCGTAAACGGTACCGTTTCACAATTCGTAATAGATAATAAAGATGGTTTTTGGGGAAAGTTCTATAAATTTTTGTAATTTATTGCATACTTGCTTAGTTCTTGCAAAAACCATAGCGTGATAGCGGCGAATGTTACGTATTAAAAATAAAATAATTTACATCATAGGAGACAAATTAATGAAAAAATGTATAATTACGGCTGAAACCACATGCGATTTATCGCCGGAAATAGTAAATGAAAGAGGATTTAAACTTATTCCTATATCCGTTATAGTAGAAGGTACGGAATACAAGGACGGAATAGATATAAATTCCGAAAAACTTTTTGAACTTTTAAAGGATAGCAAAAACTTGCCCAAAACCGCAGCTATTTCTATGGGTGAATATACAGACTTTTTCCAAGAAGTACAAAAGGATTGCGAATATATAATTCACTTTTCTATCTCGTCCGGCGCATCATCCACCGGCAATAACGCGCAAGCCGCCGCAAACGAACTTAAAAACGTTTTCGTTGTAGATACAAAAAGCCTTTCTACAGGCGAAGCATTGTTGATGCTTAAAGCTGACGACATGTTAAAGGCGGGCGAAGAACCTCCCGCGGTTTATCAAAAAATTTGCGAAACGGTAGAATTGTTGCAAACATCGTTTGTTGTAGATACTCTCGATAATTTATATAAAGGTGGCAGATGCACTTCGGCTGCACTTATTGGCTCAAAAATACTTAAAATACATCCGCATATTTACGAAGCTGACGGAACATTGCAGGTTAAAAAGAAATATATGGGCAATTTATCGCGTTCGCTTTTGCAGTACATAACCGATTTGTTTGCCGAATTCGGTAGCTCTTACGACGATACTCGCGCGTTTGTAACGCACAGTCCTTGTGACGGGCGCGACGAGATCGAAGCGGTTATTGCTAAAACAAAAGAGCTTTTTGCTTTTAAAGAAATTATAGAAACGCAAGCTGGCGCAACCGTATCCACTCACTGCGGAAAAAATACGATCGGCTTGTTGTTTATACGTAAATAATTTGCTGCTATATACAAAAATAATTTTAATACTACCGCTTTTAAGAGGATATAAATGGTAAATATCTATACATCTGAAGATTATGAATGTGTAAAAAAACAAAAAAAGAAATTAGCCATTATTTTTTGGTGTGTGTTTGCCGTAGTGCTTGCGCTCAACATTGCGATTTTAGTTTTTTACACTCTTCAAGAATACAATACGCCGTTAAAAACGCCGTTAATACTTATAAATATTTTATCTTGTTCTATTTTTGCTATCATATTTTATCCGGTAATGATGATAAAGTATCGCAGAACAAAAATGTATTATAAAATGTTGTATTATTTTGAACACGGCATACGGCGAGAGGGCACTAACGCATTCGTTCGGGTGGACAGTTCTGTTACCGAAAAAGACGGCGTCGATTTTATCAACCTTGTATTTTTGCAATGGTCTGATAAAAAACAAGAATATTTCGAGCGTAATATTCTGTTAGATATAGAAAAACCCATACCCGATTTTTCTAAGGGCGACATGATTCATCACGTAACCCAAGGCAATATTTTAATAGCTTATGAATTAAAATCTGAGCAAATATTTGAATAAAAACAAAAAATATCATTAGTTAATTAAACAAAAACGGAGGATTTATTATGAAAAGAAGTGAAGTTCCGTCCAAATACCTTTGGCGCACGGAAGATATGTTTAAAAGCGTAGAAGATTGGAATGCGTTATACAGCCAAGTAGAAGGCAAACTCGATTTTTCTGCATACGAGGGAAAATTGAATAACGTTGAAACGGTTAAAGCGTGCTACGACGAATTATATAACGTTGTAGGCGATTTAGAGCTACTCAGCGTTTACGCATTCATGAAACACGATGAAGACGCTCGTGATTCTCAAAGCAACGCATTGCTTGCTAAAATAGATGCGTTAGAGGTTAAATTCTCGGCAAACATCGCGTTTATGACGCCCGAACTTACCGCATTAGATACGAAAACTTTGCAGTCTTTTGTTGCAGACGAAAGATTAAAAGATTACGATTACGAGCTTAAAGATATTATTAAAAACAAAGAGCATGTTTTAGGCAAAGAGGCTGAGGGTGTTTTAGCAATGGGCGGTCAGGTTTATGGCTCGTTCAATAACATATTCGGCATGATAAACAATGCAGATTTACCTTTCCCCGAAATAACTTTGAACGGCAAAAAGGTTAAAATCACGCACGGAATGTACGGTGTTTTAATGCAGGATCCCGATAGAAACGTTCGTAAAAAGGTATTTAAAGCTTTCTATAATGCATACATTGGTTTAATTAATACCATATCGGCAACATATATTGCCAGCGTAAACAAAAACGTATATCTTACCAAAGTAAGAAAATATGACAGTTGTTTAAGCAGGGCGCTTATAAGTGAAGATGTTAATCCTAAGGTTTACGATAATCTTATAAAAAGCGTACACCGCGGACTTAAAACAATGCATAAATACGTTGCACTTCGCAAAAAAGTGCTTGGCGTTTCTACAATGCATATGTATGATATTTATACTCCGCTTGCTGATAATGCAGACTTAAAGCTCGATTACGAACAGGCTTTTGAATTAGTAAAAAAGGGACTTGCTCCTTTAGGTGAAGAATACGGTAAACTTCTCCAACGCGCTCACGACGAAGGTTGGATAGACGTTGAAGAAACAGAAGGAAAAAGAAGCGGTGCTTATTCCATTAGCGTATATAAAGGACCGCATCCTTACGTATTGCTAAACTACCAAAAAACCACGAGCGATATTTTCACCATTGCGCACGAATTAGGGCATGCAATGCATTCTTATCATTCCAACAAATATCAACCGCAAGCTAAGGCAAGTTATCGAATTTTCGTTGCCGAAGTTGCAAGCACGGTAAACGAAGTATTGCTTTTAAAATATTTGTTAAAGACCACGCAAGATGTAAACTTGAAAAAATTCTTGCTTAACTATTATATGGAAATGATTAAAAGCACGCTTTTCCGCCAAACCATGTTTGCCGAATTCGAGGCAAAAACGCATGCTCAGGTGGAAAACGGCGGAGCTTTAACCAAAGATTGGTTATGCGAAACCTATTTGAATTTAAATAAAGAATATTTTGGCAGAAGCGTTAAGTCTGATGACGAAATTTCTTATGAATGGTCGCGCATACCGCATTTTTACAGAGCTTTCTATGTTTATAAATACGCAACAGGCATAACAAGCGCTATTTCTATTGCGGAAAGAATTTATAACGAAGGCGAACCCGCCGTAAAAGATTATTTTAAATTCTTATCTTCAGGCGGTAGCGATAGTCCCGTAGAATTATTAAAGCTTGCAGGGGTAGATCTTACCAAGCGCGATGCTTTCGATGCGGCTATGAATTCTTTTGAAAACACTCTTAACGAGTTTGCTGCCCTTTGCGAAAAGTAATCGCGGGGCTTGCAAATTTGCAAAAAAATATATTAAACAATAGTTGTTTTAAAATTATAAAAAACTAACAAGAGGATAAAATGGCAGAAAATTACAGCGCACTTCCGTATAATCTCGAAGCCGAGCAATCATTTTTGGGTAGCATTTTAGTAGATCAAGAAATGCAAGGCGAAATGATTGCTGCCGTCGGTGAAGATGATTTTTATACCGAATCGCATAAACTTATAGTGCGTGCTATGAAGGATGTTTCCGCAAGCAATAAGCCTATAGATATTGTTACGCTTTCCGATAGATTGGAAAAAAACGGCAGTTTGGCAAAGGCGGGCGGTATGGAGTACATTACTTCGTTAATAACCGGCACTCCTTCAAGCGCAAACTACAAATTTTATCAATCAATAGTCAAGCGTGACAGCGTTTTAAGGCGCCTTATACGTAGTAGCGAAAAAATCGCCGCCGAAGCACGCAAAAGCTCCGACAGCCAAAAAACTTTGCAAATGGCTGAAAGCGAAATATTCCAAATTTCCGAGGATAACGAAACATCTAACCTTGTAAGTCTTGCCGATACTTACGATCCTCTTTTGGCTGATCTTGAAAAAATAGAGCGCGAAAAAGATTTTAAACGCGGACTTATGACGGGATTCACCCGTATAGATGAGCTTACCAATGGCTTTAAAAAAGGCAACTTGATTATTTTGGCTGCAAGGCCGTCCGACGGTAAAACTACGCTTGCTCTCAATATGATGGAAACCATTGCTATAAAGCAAAATAAAATTTGCGCTATGTTCGCTTTGGAAATGACAAAAGAAGAACTTGCGCAAAAATTGCTTTGCTCTATAGGAAAAGTTAAAATGGACGCTTTGCAAAAGGGCAAACTTTCAGAACAAGATGAAAGCGGTTGGAAAAGACTTTGGGAAGCAAAAAAGATTTTAAAACAAGCCCCTATATACGTTGATGATTCTCCGTCTAACAATATAACCACAATTTTATCTAAATGCCGCAGATTAAAAGCGGTAAAGGGGTTAGATTTGGTTGTGGTAGATCACTTGCAACTTATTTATCCCGATGTTAGAAGTGCTGAAAACAGACAGCAAGAAGTTACTGAAATTTCAAGAGGGTTAAAGGTTATAGCTAAAGAGTTGGGCGTACCTGTGCTTGCATTGTCGCAGTTATCGCGTGGGGTTACGCAACGTAAAGGCAAACCTATGCTTTCCGACCTTAGGGAGTCGGGCTCCATCGAACAGGACGCCGATATAGTTATGTTTATTTATCGTCCCGATAAAATGGCGGACGCAAAAGAAATTGCTTCCGGTGCGGTTGAAAAAAACGTTGCCGAAGTTATTATAGAAAAAAACAGAGGCGGCGAACGCGGCTCGGCTAAACTTTTGTTTAAAGGCGAATACTCAAAATTCGTTAACATATCTTCGTTTAAAGGCGATTTGCCGGGCGGATACACTCCGCAGGAAAACCAAGCTGATGATGTCCCCGTCGAGCAAGAGCAAGGCGGCAACCTTTCTAATTTGGGGAACGACGTTATTTTTTCGGATGAAAACGATATTCCTCCCGACGAGGTGCTTAATTCTATGGATGGCGCGGTTGATACAAATAAACCGAACGGCGATGCCGACGATGCCATATTCAGTTAAAAATTATTAATTTTTGTTTAAGGAATAGTTCGACGAATGCAAACATTAATAAAAAAAATCGACGAACAATCGCTTATTTTGGCAAAGCAATTAATTTTAGATGAACAGTTGGTTGCTTTTCCTACCGAAACGGTTTACGGGTTAGGCGCACTTGCTTATTCCGATACCGCGGTAAAGCGTATATATCAAGCTAAGGGCAGGCCAAGCGATAATCCTCTTATCGTTCACGTTCATAAAAATTATGACCTTTCTGAACTTGTTGAAGCTGGCGGGGATTATGTAGAAAAAATCGTGCAAAAATTTTTACCCGGTCCGCTTACAATCGTATATAAAAGCAAGGGTAAGGTTTCTCCCGTTGTTTCGTGCGGGTTGGATACGTTAGCTATAAGGGTGCCCGAAAGCGAAGCCGCTCAGAGCTTCCTAAGTTACGTTAATCAACCTATAGCCGCACCTTCAGCAAATATTTCAAAGCATGTAAGCCCTGTTACGGCTATGCATGTATACAACGATTTTAAAGATAAAATCCCGTTGGTGCTTGATGGTGGCAGGTGCAGCGGCGGAATAGAAAGTACCGTGTTGGATGCAACCGGTCCCGTTCCCGTTATTTTAAGAAAGGGGCTTATTACGGCTGAAATGATTGCATCTGTTACCGGTGAGTGCCTGTATGCGGCAGAGGATGCAAAAACTAAGGTTAGGTCACCGGGAATGAAGTATAGACATTACTGTCCTAATTGCGAAACAAAGCTGTTCGAGCGTTCACAGGTGAAACAAGCTATTGATTTTTATGATAGTCAAACAAAGTCGGTACCGTGTTGGATGCAACCGGTCCCGTTCCCGTTATTTTAAGAAAGGGGCTTATTACGGCTGAAATGATTGCATCTGTTACCGGTGAGTGCCTGTATGCGGCAGAGGATGCAAAAACTAAGGTTAGGTCACCGGGAATGAAGTATAGACATTACTGTCCTAATTGCGAAACAAAGCTGTTCGAGCGTTCACAGGTGAAACAAGCTATTGATTTTTATGATAGTCAAACAAAGTCGGGTAAAAAGGTTGTTTTTCTTACCGACTACGAAATGAGCTTAAAAATAGGCGAACGCAATTTGCTTATGCTTGGCAAAAACTCACGCGAGATGGCTGCAAATCTTTACGATATGCTGCACGAAGGCGAAAAATTCGATATAATTATTTCTTTTGAACTGCAATTAACCGATGAACTTATGCTCAGTGTTAACAACAGATTTTCAAAAGCGTTTGCTAAAGCCGATAAATAAATCGGCAATGATAAAAAAATGATTAAAATAATGTTTGTTTGCACAGGGAATACCTGTCGCAGCCCTATGGCTGAATATATTTTAAAACACATGGTAAAGCAAGCCGAACGCGAAGATATAAAAGTTACTTCGGCAGGACTTTGCGTTAACCAAGAGGATAAAATAAACGCTAATGCTGTAAGCGCGTTAAAAAAACTCGGTATAACCGTAAGGCGTTTTAAGCCCAAACAGGTTGATGCAACCCTTTGTCGCAAGCAAAACGCTGTTATTTGTATGACAGATAAACATAAACAGGCTTTTGTCGGGTTTAACAACGTTTATACCATAAACGAGCTTAGCGGTTGCGGCGAGATAGAAGATCCTTTTGGTAAAAGCGAACAAACATACGTTGCTTGTGCTGAAAAAATAAGCAATGCTTGTGCTGTAATTTTTGATTTACTTAAAAAAGGTTCTGACGAAACAACAGAAGGCAACAAACAATAAAAGTCGCGCTATAAGTCGATTATCGCCAATTTTGGGTAAAAATTACGTGCAAAAAACTAAATTGTTAAACTAGTAAACGCGTTAAACAATTATGGAGTATACATTATGAAAATAGCAATAGCTAACGATCACGCAGGTACCGAATATAAAAAAATACTTTCGGATCATTTAATAAAAAGAGGTTTTTCGGTTATAAACCTCGGAACAGACGAAACCTTGTCGGTTAATTACCCGGACTATGCTCAAAAGGTAGCAAAAAGTGTTACCTCGGGCGAAGCTGATTGCGGCATTTTAATATGCGGTACGGGCATAGGTATGAGCATAGCGGCTAATAAATTTAAGGGCATTCGCGCAGCTGTGTGCGGTGATTGTTATTCTGCCGAAATGACCAAGAGGCATAACGATTGCAATGTACTGTGTTTAGGTGCTCGCGTTGTAGGCCGCGACCTTATGTTAAAAATAGCCGATGCTTATCTCGATGCCGAATACGAAGGCGGAAAACACGCCGTCAGGTTGCAAAAAATAGCCGAGTTTGAAAAAAACAACTAAAGTATATATCTTATAGAATTTACAAGTTATTAACGGTTGCCAAAGAATTTTGTTTATGCAAATAAAAGCAATTAAAAAGCAAATTGCAAAAAAATTGCTTAAACGAGATGCATTTTGTTCCGTAATAAATAAAAAACTTTTCACCCAACTTGTGCTTTTGCAATGTTTTACAAATGCGCTAACACACTAAGGCTTTTTTAAGCTAAAGACAAAAAATTTTTCATCAGGAGATATTTATGAGTACTTTACACGTTTTAAACCATCCGCTTATTTGTCACAAAATCACCAAAATGAGAGAAAAAGAAACGGTTACCAAAGATTTTCGCGAACTTGCCGAAGAAATATCTTTACTTATGGCTTATGAAGTAACGCGCGATCTGCCGTTGGAAGAAACCGAAATCGAAACCCCTATTTGTAAAACAAAAAGTCAGGTAATTGCCGGCAGAAGCATAGGCGTTATCCCCATTTTAAGAGCAGGCTTAGGTATGGTCAACGGTATTTTAAGACTTGTTCCCAACGCAAAAGTAGGACACATCGGTCTTTATCGCGATCCCGAAACACATATGCCCGTAGAATACTATTGCAAATTGCCCGTAGATGCAGAATCGAGGACTTTGATTGTAGTTGATCCCATGCTGGCAACAGGCGGTAGTGCAATTGCCGCAATATCCGCCATTAAAGAAAGAGGCTGCAAGGATATTAAACTTATGAACTTAATAGCTGCACCCGAAGGTGTAGAAGCTGTTCAAAAAGCGCATCCCGACGTTGAAATTTTCGTTGCCGCTTTAGACGAAAAACTTAACGAAAACGCTTACATAGTTCCCGGACTCGGCGATGCCGGAGACAGATTATTCGGAACAAAATAATTAAAAAATGCAAAAGTGTTTTGCGGTAAGTCGTTATTTTTCGGCTACCGCAAAATATAAGGCATTACTGCAATGTGTGCTTAGTTGTATTAAAGCAAGCCAAAGCTACGCAATAAGCCAAAATAAAAATTAAGCGGTGTTTATTATTAAACTCGCTTAGGAGGAAATAATGCAAAAAGTAAGAAAAGCTATTATTCCGGTCGCCGGATACGGTACGCGTTTTCTACCTTTTACTAAAGCCGAACCTAAAGCCATGTTGCCTGTGGTTAACGTACCCGCGGTTCAGCTTGTTATAGAAGAAGCCGTTAACAGCGGCATAGAAGATATAATTTTAGTCGTAGGGCAGCACAAAGAAATAATTCAAGCGCATTTTGCCCAATCTGCCGATTTAGAAAAGCATTTACAAGCAAGCGGCGCGCTTGATTATCTCGAAACGGTTAAAAAAGTTGATAATATGGCGAATATCCGTTACATAGTGCAAAATCGCCAATTGGGTACGGGGCATGCGGTGCTTGCCGCTAAAGAAGAAATAGGAGATCAGCCTTTTGCCGTAATGTTCGGCGACGATGTAATGATGTACGATGAGCGCCCCGTTTTAAAGCAGCTTATAGATCAATTTGAAAAACACGGAAAAACCGTTATAGGTGTAAAAAACGTCGGTATGGAAAACGTTAGTAAATATGCTTCGGTTGAATACGATGATTCAAACGGCGATTTGTATAACGTTACCGCAATAACCGAAAAACCCGCCAAAGGTACGGCAAAAAGCGATCTTGCCCCCCTTGGCAGATATGTAATACGCGGTGGTTTTTTTGATTTACTCGAACAAATTATTCCTAGCGTAAACAATGAATATCAGTTAACCGACGCATTAGGTCTTGAAATATCGCACGGCGGATTGCTTGCTTATAATTTTCAAGGTAAACGGTTTGATATGGGCGATGTTTTCGGGTATTTGCAAGCAAATATCGAATTTGCGCTTAAAAATGATAAATATAGCGATAAATTAAAAGAATATTTAAAAAAAATATCGCAAAATTTTTAAAAAATTGTTTATTTATATTTAATTTTATTGTATAATAAAGAGGGCTAAAGAAAAATGCTTTGTGAACTGTGCCATCGTAATCCCGAATATATCACAATAAAAACGACTGCTCAAGGCATAACGTACGAAAAGCATATTTGCAGAGAGTGCTATGCGGCGTTAGGTTATGTTGATTGTTTTAACAATAGAACATGTCGTTATTGCGGTCGTAGTTTAGAAGATATAAAAAGAACTCTTCTTGTTGGATGCGAACGGTGTTACGAACAGTTTCAAGATGAACTTAAGCCTATAATAGAGAGGGTACAAAAACTGTGAGTTTTTTGCAAAATACTGTAGTTACAAGCCGCGTAAGGCTTGCGCGCAATTTAAAAAATTACCGTTTTTTATCAACTCTTAACGATAAATCTGTCGCGGTAGAGATTGTTAACCGAACAATGGCGGCTCTTTCAAGATACGGCGGTTTTAGCTTATGCGTTATGGCAACGGCTGATCCTTCGCTTAAAGAAGAGCTTAAGGAACGTTATATTATTTCGGAAGAATTAAAAAGAAATAATTTTTCGGGTGCGGTCGCTTACAGCGTTAAGGACGATTTATCGGTGATGATTAACGAAGAAGATCACATACGCGAACAGTGTTTGGTGCAAGGCAGCGATCTTATGTCCGCGTATGCTAAAATACATCGCCTTGACGGGTGGCTCGAAAAATACTTGGGGTTTTGTAAAAGTCCTGCATACGGGTATATAACGGCTTGCCCGACTAACTTGGGTACGGGCATGCGAGCTTCGCTTATGATGTCCCTGCCCGGGTTTACAAAAACGGGAAAAATAGACCAACTGGTAAATTCGGCGCGCGATTACGGCTTAACCGTGCGCGGTACCTTTGGCGAAGGGAGCGGCGAACAAAGTTGTTTGTACCAGCTAAGCAACGAAGTAACGCTTAACCGAACAGAAATTTCTATAATAGAAAGCGTGTTGTCCTTTGCAGAACAAACTGCCGAACAAGAAAGCGAAAATCAACAAATATTATATAGAGCGAACGAAGCCCGCGTTGAAGATTGCATATTTAGGGCGTTGGGCATTTTAACAAATTGCAGAATTTTATCTTATGAAGAACTGTCCGATTTAATGGCAGATGTAAGATTAGGCGTTATGCTTGGTTTAATTAAGGTAAAAAATATAAACGCGCTTGACGATTTGCTTATAAATACGCGCTCATATACGCTTACCGCATTGCTTGCAAAAAACGGCGAGCAAACTATTTTTGGTAAGCTTGATGAATGTAGAGCGGCTTACATACGCGAAAATATAAAAAAGATTTTATTGTAACTTAAAAAAATATATAACAAAAAAATTTATCGCTTATCGTGTGGTAAATTAACGGAATGGCATGGAAGATAATTTTACCGAAAATTTAAGAGAAGCTATTAAAAATTCGGCTGCAATCGCAAAAAAATATAAGCTGGGTTATATCGGCACCGAACATATTTTGTGCGGATTGCTTTCGCGAACGCAAAGTTATACGGCGCGCATGCTTTCCGATTACGGCGTAACTTACGCGGCTTTGTTTAACGAAATAAAAAAGAATTTAGAATCAAGCAATTTTGCAAGTAAACCCGTATTTACACCTAATACTAAAGGTGTTTTATCCGAGGCTGTAAATGTGGCGCTAGATAGCGGCGTCGAGTATGTAGGAACAGAACACGTATTATATTCTCTTTTATGCAACGATGCTTGCCGCGCTTGTTTATACCTAAGGCGCTTGGGTGCGCCCACCGAACGTATTCGTGCCGAACTGTATTCAAGATTTGCTGAAAGCGCTCGTAAAAACAGTGCAAAATATGCGGATGGGTACTCAAAAGGTAATCAAAATGGACAATATGCCGTTAACAGCGAGTCGACTAATGCATATAACGGCGAAAATAATGCAGATGAGCGGTTATGTAGTGATAAAAAAGAAAAAGCAAAAGACAATTCGCCCATAGCTGATTTTGGTATAGATTTGACCGAATGTGCTAAAAAGGGGAAATTGGATCCTGTAATAGGCAGAAGCGAGGAGATTGAAAGGGTTATACGCACTCTTTCTCGCAGAACCAAAAACAGTCCCGTATTGGTTGGTGAGGCAGGTGTAGGAAAAAGTGCCGTGGTAGAAGGTTTGGCACAGGCGATGGTAAAATCGCAAGTGCCCGAAACATTGGCCGGTAAACGCTTGTTTTCACTTGATATGTCTGGCTTGCTTGCGGGGGCAAAATTTCGCGGTGAGTTTGAACAGCGTTTTAAAAATGCGGTGGACTACTTAAAAAACGACAAAAATACAATATTATTTATAGATGAAATTCACAATATAGTCGGTGCCGGTGGAAATGCCGACGGCAGTATGGATGCAGCCGAAATATTAAAACCGTCGCTTGCACGCGGAGAAATTCAAATTATAGGCGCAACCACCTTCGACGAATACAGAAAATATATAGAAAAAGATCCCGCGTTAGAGCGTAGGTTTCAGCCTATAACCATAGATCCGCCCGATTCCGAAAGTGCAAAAGCTATTTTACGCGGATTAAGGGATAAATACGAAGCTCATCATAAAGTTATTATTACAGATCAGGCAATAGATGCTTCGGTGGAGTTATCCGAACGTTATATTACGGATAGATTTTTGCCCGACAAAGCAATAGATTTAATGGATGAAGCCGCCGCAAGGGCAAAACTTAAAGCATTGGAACGCGGCAAAGACTTATCAGACGCCCATAACAAACTACAACGTTTGTATTTGGATCGCGATTATTACAGAGATCAAGGCGATATGGTGAGTTTAAACAGTATCGAAAATAAAATTTTGCGTGCAAAAGCAGAACTCGGCAGATTGCAATCGGGCTCTTTAGATAGGCGCGCCGAAACAAGACCGTCGATAGGCGCTGAAGATATAGCCGAAATAATAAGCGAATGGACTGATATTCCTTTGACTAAAATCGGCAATGAAGAAAGTGCACGCTTATTGCATTTAGAAGATGAATTGCATAAACGCGTTATCGGTCAAGAAAATGCCGTTTCGGCAGTGGCAAGGGCATTAAAACGTGCGCGTGCAGATTTAAAAGATCCAAAAAGGCCGAATGGTTCGTTTATTTTTGTAGGTCCTACCGGTGTGGGTAAAACAGAACTTGCAAAGGCGCTTGCCGAATGTGTTTTCGGCGACGAAAACGCAATAATAAGAATAGATATGAGCGAATATCCCGAAAAACACGATGTTAGCAAACTTATAGGTGCTCCTCCGGGGTATGTGGGATATGACGAAGAAGGGCAACTTACCGAAAGGGTAAGGCGCAAACCATACTCGGTGGTACTCTTCGACGAAATAGAAAAAGCTCATTCGGATATATTCAATTTGTTTTTGCAAATATTAGATGACGGAAGATTAACCGACAGCAAAGGCAGATTGGTAGATTTTAAAAACACAATAATCATCATGACGTCAAACGTTGGCGCGAGTGAGTGCGAACGTGCTTGTTTTGCGGCGGGTTTCGGTGATGTTCAAGGGCATCGGCAAGATGCAAACGAAATTATAACCGAAGCATTACGCAAAAAATTTAAACCGGAATTTTTAAACAGAGTGGACGACATAATCACTTTCCGTAAATTAACACAAGAGGAATGCGGAAAAATCGTAAACTTGTTGTTGGCTGATTTAAAAAAACGGTTAAAAGCAAAACGCATTACCATGATCGTCGACGAAACTGCCGAAAAAGTTATTTTAAGTCGTGGTTACGATCCCGAATACGGCGCAAGACCGCTTAAGATGGTTATTCAACGCTTGATTGAAGATATGCTCTCGGAAGAAATTATTGCAGGCGCTATAGTAGAAGGTGATGTAATTAAAATTTACGGCGAAAATAATTCAATCGGCTACGTAATTGTATAAAAAAACAGGAGGCAAATTATGAGAACAGAAATTATTGCTAAAAACTATCAGGTGAACGAAAAACTTACTGCCATTATCGAACAAAAAGTTGGTAAACTCGATAAGTATTTCGAAGATGACAGTAAATGCAAAGTGTATCTTAAAAAAGAAAACAGAACTTGCAAGCTCGAATTGGAAGTAAATTACAAAAACAACTTTTTGCGCGCTCAAGGCTATGCCGAAAACTTTTACGATGCAATAGATTTAGTCGTACCCAAACTTGAAAGACAAATTTATAAACATCGCGGCAAACTCGAAAGTAAATTGCGTCAAAACGCATTAAAAGACGAACTGTTTTCATTGGATGAACTTGCTCCCGCAAGAATCGTAAAAACAAAACAGTTTAAATTAAAACCCATGCCGCTTGACGAAGCAATAGAAGAATTTGAGCTTTTAGGACATGATTTCTATATGTTCCTTGATAAAGACAGCGAAAAAGTTAAAGTTTTATATCTTCGTGACGACAAGAATTTAGGTCTTATAGAGCCTATTTAAAAATAAAATAATTAACTGCTCAATGTAAAAGTCGGGCTATAAGTTGATTATTCGCATAAATATGTAAGTGTTCGCGCCGCTTTTGCGGCGCGACATATAAGTTTGCCGCAAAGTTTAAGCGGATTTTATTAAACAAGTTTTTTTGCGGCAATAAAAAAAATATTGTAGTAAAATTTAACGTTGCAAACGGAGGCTTTTTGCTATGGAAGTGGGAATTTCAACCGCAAGTTTATTTGGAAGATTATATAACGAAGATGCACTTGTCGAGCTTGAAAAAAACGATGCGCGCGTTGTTGAAGTTTTTTTGGAAACTTATAGCGAATATACTCCCGAATTTGCAAAATTATTGTGCGAACGCAAGGGAAATTTAAAGGTTCATTCAATACATACGCTAAATACGCATTTCGAACCGCAGTTGTTTTCAGACTGTTTGCGCACGCGCACCGACGCCGAAAATATTTTTATAAACTGTTTAAAAGTCGGAAAAACTTTAGGTGCGACTTGTTATACCTTGCATGGTAAAGCGCGTTTTAAAAAGGGTGTGAATTTCGATAATTACCCCGAAATAGGCGAAGGTATGTGCAGGCTTACAAGTTTAGGCAGGGAATATGGAATAAAAGTGTGCCTTGAAAATGTTGAATGGGCATATTATAACAAACCCGGGTTTTTTAAGGAAGTAAAAAAATATTGCCCTGATGCATGCGCATGTTTGGATATTAAGCAAGCAAGGGTAAGCGGATACGATTACAAAACATATATTGAAGAAATGGGTGACAGTTTGCAGACTGTACACTTAAGCGATGTTGACGAAAAGGGTTGCACCGCACTGCCTACATCAAACGGTAAGTTTGATTTTGACCAATTGTTTAAAATATTATCTCACAACGGTTTTAACGGAAATTGTTTGATAGAAGTATATAAAGATAATTTTAACACAATGGATGATTTAACAGAGTCACTGCATTATTTGCGTGATATCAAACAAAAATATTTCAAATAGAAAAATATTAAATCTTGCGCTATAAGTTGATTATCGCACGTTTTTGGCAAAAAATCGAATTAAGGCGCGTTAAGCAGATTTATTAAAAAATACAGAATAATAATTTAAGGAGTGCCATACATGAGATGGAATAACAGCATGCGCGACCAAATGCGCATAAAATTCGATTACAACAACATGATGAAAGATTACGTCGGTGAAGAAGGTTTTTCCGACGAACAGTTAAAAGCCCAAAAAGATCTTTGCAAAACGGCATATGCAAACGTTGCCGAAAACCGCGGCAAGGGAATGATGGGTTGGTCCGAACTTCCTTATAATCAAGACGAAATAGTTGAAGATATACTTGCAACAGCAAAAGAAGTTCGCAAAAATTGCGATAACTTTGTAGTTTTGGGTATAGGTGGTAGCGCTCTCGGTCCCATCGCTGTTTTTCAGGCATTGTGCCATTTGCATCACAACGATTTGCCTCGTTCAAAACGTAAAGCACCTAAGTTTTACGTAGAAGATAACGTTGATCCCGAACGTATGACAGCTCTTCTCGATGTAATTGATCCTAAAAAGACGATATTTAACGTAATTACAAAGAGCGGTGCAACGAGCGAAACAATGACTCAATACCTTATTATAATGAAAATATTAAAAGATGTATTGGGAGATGATGCAAAAAATCATATGATCGCAACAACATCTTCGGCAAAGGGCAATCTTATAAAAATTGCCAAGGAAGAAGGCTTAAAAACCTTTTATATTCCCGATGGCGTCGGCGGAAGATTTTCAGAATTATGCCCCGTAGGTTTATTGCCTGCCGCTGTTTTAGGTATAGATATTAAGCTTATGCTCGACGGCGCAAAATATATGGATAAACTTTGCTCGCGCAAAAATGTTGCCGAAAACCCCGCTATGACAGCCGCTTTATTGCAATATCTTGCCATTAAAAACGGCAAAAATGTTTCAGTTATGATGCCTTATGCAGATAGTTTAAAATATATGGCAGACTGGTATTGTCAA
>CAZPFZ010000002.1:0-464 GCA_964585955.1 uncultured Acidiphilium sp. | reverse complement strand
GGGTGAAAAGGTAAACGTAGGTCAAACACCCGTTAAATCGTTGGGCGTAACCGATCAACACAGTCAGGTTCAACTTTATACCGAAGGTCCCTTCGATAAAGTGGTTACTTTGCTTGCCGTTGAAAATTACAGAACAACCGAGGTTATAAGCGACGGTTGTAAGGATATTCCCGATGTAAACTTCCTTTGCGGCCACACTATGAACGAGCTTATTACAGCCGAACGTAAAGCTACTGAATATGCTTTAACTGTTCAAAACAGACTCAACTGCACTGTTACGTTGCCCGAAGTAAATGCTTTCACTATAGGTCAATTGCTCTTCTTCTTTGAAATGCAAACGGCTTACATTGGCGAAATGCTCGAAATAGATACTTACAATCAACCGGGCGTAGAAAACGGCAAAAACGCAACATACGCTTTACTCGGTCGTAAAGGTTACGACGAAAAACGCGCAGAACTTAAAG
>CAZPFZ010000001.1:0-30098 GCA_964585955.1 uncultured Acidiphilium sp. | reverse complement strand
CAGGCACGTTTTGTTTTTTATAATGCAAATTGCCCGAAATTTTGCATAAAGAAAAACCCTGACTTTCGTCAAGGTTAATCGTTTTAGGTGTATTGTATTCAATTATCATTTTGTCGTCAAACAGTCGTATCTCTTTTACGAAATAGTTTATGAGTTGTAACGGTTCTTTTTCAAGAACTGCTTTGTAAAATTCTTTAATCTGTTCTTTTGTAAGCCTAAACGCCGTTTGAGATTTTTCTTTCGTAAGTCGTTTTTCTATATCGGTTAGTTTGCTTTCGAGTTCTCGCATACGCTTCATTACCATTGCACTTTGTCCGCCTTGTTCAATGGCTTCCATAATGTTATTGATTGAATTTTCGGTTTGACGTTTTTCTTTTACGAGCGACGTTAAAACCGAATTTTGTTTTATGCGGTTTTTTTGCACTTGTAATAGATAATTCACAATCGTTTCTACCGTATTTAAATATTAAAAGACATAAAAAAAGGTATAGCTGACTCACAACTATACCTTTTTAATTTTGAATGAAAGAGACTATATAAAAAACGTGCTCATTTTTAACAATTATGTTGCTAAAAGACACGTTTTTTATTTTTTCTTATGAAATATTTGAAAAGATATTCTTTAATGCAGGATATAACGTTTTAAAAACAGCATAGCGTTTTTCATATTTTTGTACAATTTCGGATTGAGGTAAAATTGAATAATCAATTTTTATAAGTGCAGCTGATGCTTTTTCCACTGAAATATACTCACACGCTCCAACCATTGCAAGCATTGCCGCCCCATAGGCGGGACCTTGTTCTGTTTTTAAAGAACAAACTTCTACATTTAAAACATTTGCAATAATTTTTCTCCAAAGTTTACTCTTTGCGCCGCCCCCGCAAATATTTGTTTTGTTAATTACAATACCGTTCTCTTTTACGACTTCTAAGCAATCACGAAGAGCAAACGAAACACCTTCTAAAACTGCAAGGCTCATTTCTTCTTTTGTTGTATCAGGACGCATACCTATAAATACGCCGCTTGCGTTTACATCGTTATGTGGACTTCTTTCGCCCATTAAATATGGCAGAAAGTACACCCTGTTTTCGCCAAGTTTTTCATCTATGCCATCAATTTGTATATCGTAATTATTAGAACCGAGAATATCTTCCATCCACCATTTATTCGCACTTGCCGCCGACAAAATGCACCCCATAAAATGCCATTTGCCCGTAGCGTGAGCAAATACATGCAATGCATTCATTTTATCTGCCGAAAAATTATCCTCTGCAACAAATACAGTACCACTAGTACCGAGCGAAATATTACAATCACCGTTTTTTACAGTTCCCGTACCGATAGCGGCAGCGGCATTATCGCCTGCCCCGGCTGTTACAATTGCATTAGGTAACAGATATTCGCTTAAAGGCTTTCCTGTTTGCTCATAACTTTCATACAACGTGGGAAGCCATTCTTCTTTGATGGAACAAATTTCACACATTTCCTTAGACCAGCATTTGTTTTTTACATCAAGAAGAAGCATACCGCTTGCATCTGAATAATCTGTTGAAAAAACGCCTGTTAACTTATATGCAATATAATCCTTGGGTAAGCATATTTTCGCAATACGTGCAAAATTTTCGGGCTCATTTTGCTTTACCCATAAAATTTTTGGTGCCGTAAAGCCCGCAAATGCAATATTTGCAGTATACTTAGAAAGATTTTCTCGCCCTATAATTTCATTAAGGTAGTTAGTCTGCTTTTGCGTTCTACCATCATTCCAAAGTATTGCAGGACGAATAACTTCATCGTTTTTATCAAGCAATACCAAACCGTGCATTTGACCGCCAAAGGACAAACCTTTAACATCCGTTCTTTTATGCATACCATCGGCAAACAACCGTTCTAAGCCTTTTTTTACTGCATTTAGCCAATCTTCAGGCGATTGTTCGCTCCATCCGTCTTGTGGGTAATATATGGGATAACTTTCCGTTATTTCAAATAAAATTTCGCCATTGGCAGCCACAAGCAGAATTTTTACGCCGCTTGTACCCAAATCAACTCCGATATACGTATTCATAGTTATTTAAATAATACACTATTGACAACTGTTTCGAGATATTCTTGTTTACCGCTACCGGGAAGTTCAGGGGCACCGAGCTTTTCAGCATAAGCGGATAATTCTTGCAAATTAGTTTCGTTCGACAAAATCTTTTTACCTATTTCGGTTTCCCTATAACTTGCATAGCGTTTTTTGATAAATTCGTCAACTCTGCCGTCTTCGATTAAAGCCGCAGCCTTTATTAAGCCGAGTGCAAATGTATCCATGCCGAGAATATACCCTTCAAACATATCTTCTACTGTGTAAGAAGGACGGCGGTTTTTTGCGTCAAAATTAAATCCGCCGGTAAGCCCACCGGCTTTTAAAACTTCATACATACACATTGTTGCCGTGTATACATCAAACGGAAATTCATCGGTATCCCAACCAAGCAAATAATCCCCTTGATTTGCATCAATCGAACCAAGCATACCGTTAATTGCGGAAATGCGAAGGTCGTGCTGGAATGTATGCCCCGCAAGCGTTGCATGATTTGCCTCAATATTCAATTTAAAATCTTTATCTAAGCCATATTGGCGAAGGAATCCGATTGCTGTTGCTGCATCAAAATCGTATTGATGTTTCATAGGTTCCTTCGGCTTGGGCTCAATATAGAAATCACCGGTAAAGCCGATACTTCTACCGTACGTTACAGCCATTTTCATAAGACGAGCAATGTTTTCTTGCTCGAATTTTACGTCGGTATTAAGCAATGTTTCATAACCTTCTCTGCCGCCCCAAAAAACATAACCTTTTCCGCCGAGTTTTACAGTTATATCCAACGCCTTTTTTACCTGTGCTGCGGCAAAAGCGAATACATCTGCACTATTTGAAGATCCTGCACCGTTACAAAAACGTGGATTACCAAACATATTTGCTGTTCCCCACAAACATTTTATGCCTGTTTGTTTCATTTTTATTAAGATATAATCGGAAATTTCATCCAAACGGCGATTAGTTTCCTTAATATCATCTGCTTCGGGTACAATATCTACATCGTGAAAACAAAAATATTCTATGCCAAGCTTTTGCATGAATTCAAATCCGGCATCTACTTTAGCTTTTGCATGTTCCATAGTGCCTTCTTGTGCACCAAAAGATTTATCTGCAACACCGCGACCGAACATATCTGTTCCCGTAGCGCAAAGATTATGCCACCACGCCATTGCAAAAGGAAGGTGTTCCTTCATTTTTTTACCCATAATCACTCTATCGGCATCGTAATATTTAAATGCTAACGGATTTTTACTATCGGCTCCCTCGTATTTTATTTGAGGAATATTTTTAAATTTTTCCATTATATGTACCTCTAATTAATCTAATTCTTTATAAAGTAGATACTTAAAATCCGCTGTTTTTTTCGCATCTGAAAAATCTTGACAGCCAATACCTACATACGGTCCTGTAAATGCCAAAGGTCTATTGTATTCATCGCTAAGCTTGGATGCATCAAAAGCATCACCTGCTTTTTCATATTTTTTGCCGTCGAGTGAATAGTAAAACTGACCGTCTGCATGATCCACGCAAACTTTCATCCATACTCCGCCCTTTTCGGGCAATTTTGTAATTCTTTCCAACTTAAACTTGCTGTTATCGTAAGTAATTTTTAACAACTCTCTCGAATTTGTTGCATCATCATAAGAAACATACAAATAATGCTGGTTATTTTCGCTATAACGATAGGAAAGGCCTGCCCAATGATTAAAAGACTCGGGGTCAAACTCAAGCATTGTTTCAGCTTCAAAGGCAAAAGCTTCTTGGCGGCGCAACAAAAGCGATTGATCTTGCAAAGCAAGTAAACTCTTTTGTCCCCTTATGCGAAGCCATCCGCTACGCGATTTTTGATCAAATACGTCATCACCAAACGGTTGACGCAAGGTCATCATATCTATATCGAAAGGTTCGCCGTTAAATTCATAAAGCCATTCTTTTTTGCGTTCTTTCGCGGGCGCAAAAGCTTCAAAAGTGTCGGAGGGGTTCATTGTGCCGTTTGTTAAATAACACCAACCGTCCTCGTGCCATTCCACATTTTGTAAAGCTGTTTCGCGTCCGAGCATACAACGTCCGTCAGGTAACGGTCTACCGCAAAGGTGCGCCATTATCCACTCTCCGTTTTTACCTTGACAAAGACTTGCGTGTCCCGCTTTTTGCAAATAACAATCAGTTTCCCATGCTGTAATAATATGTTTATTCGGATGCAATTCGTAAGGTCCTTCGATATTGCGACTGCGCGCAAGTGTTGCACTGTGAGTTAAACCTGTACCGCCTTCTGCAGTCAAAAGATAATAATATCCATCTTTTTTAAAAATGTGAGGTCCTTCGGTAATTTTTCTTTCGGTTCCTTCAAAAATAACTTTGGGTTTTCCGATAAGTTTCTTTTGCGAATGATCGTATTCTTGCAGTAAAATACCCCTAAAACGTACACCATCGTTTTCATAACGGTAATCCCAACGCATGTTAACAAGATATTTTTTACCATCGTCGTCATGGAAAAGTGACGGATCAAAACCACTACCGTTAAGCTTTATGGGATCGCTCCATTTTCCGTCGATTGTTTCGCAAGTGGTAAGGTAATTTTCGGTATCTTTTAAATGTTCGTCTACCCATTGTCTTTGATTGGTAAAAATTAACCAGAATTTACCGTCCGCATACGACAATGCAGGCGCCCAAATACCCGTTGAAGCAACATCACCGCGCATATCAAGCAAACGAAGCTCTTTTAACGGATAAGAAACAGTACGCCAATTGGCAAGATCTTCCGAGGCGGAAATTTTAACGCCGGGGTAATATTCAAACGTGGATGTGGCAATATAATATGTGCCATTTACATAGATCATACAAGGATCGGGGTGAAAACCTCTTAAAATGGGGTTTTGTACTTGATATTTCATATTTATCTCCTGATTTATATATATTTACAATAAAAGGCTGTCCACCTTTTGTGAGCAGCCTTCGTTTTTTAACCTTTTACGCCGGACGATAACGAAATGCCCTGTAATAAATATTTTTGCGCAAAAATATAGATCAAAAGTACGGGCACTGCCGAAATAACCGTCGACGCCATTTTACTTGCATATTCTGTATCATACACGCCATTGATAACGCTAAGACCTGCGGTAAGCGTACGTTTTGACGTATCGTCCATTACAATCATGGGCCACAAAAGATCATTCCAACTACCTAAGAAAGAATTGAGCGCTACAACCATCAATACCGGAACTATTTGCGGTAACAAAATTTGGAAAAAGATCCTAATATATCCTGCACCGTCAATTTTTGCGGCTTCGTCGAAATCTTTAGGGACCGAATAAAAGAACTGTCTGATAAGAAATACGTTTCCTACGCCGCTTAGCCCCGGTAAAATCAACGCTAACAAATTATTTTTTAAACCTAACATTGATACAATTTTGTAGGACGGAACGAGGTTTATAACACCGGGAATCATCATCGTAAACATCAAAAATGAAAACAAAATATTCTTTCCTTTAAATTGCATACGAGCATAACCGAATGCAGCCATAGCGCTTACAAACACTGTAAGTATTGTGCTTGAAACGGCAACCGTTAGCGAATTTAAAAACCACTGTAAAACAGGCGAACCCGTAGTAGTATCTAATACCGTTTTATAAGTGTCAAACGTAGGAGCTTTGGGAAATAATAATATACCGAATGCCTCGCTAAAGGTTTCTTGCCTAAAAGATGCATCTGTACGAAGAGAGGTCATTAAAATAAAATATAAAGGGAACAGCCATGCAATACAAATTACAATAAGTAGAATAACCGTTATAATTTGGTAAGGGCTCCGAGCTTTTAATTTTTTCATATTGTCCCCCCTTAATCCTTAGCTTCCATCAGTTTAAACTGAACCGCGCTAAATACGGAAATGATCAACCCCAAAGATACGGACATTGCACTCGCCATACCTGCCATGGGGGTAGCCATACCGAAAGCATATTCGTGAATATACTGCATGAGAACTTCTTGTCCCGGCGGAGTACCAAACATATAAGGTTGACCAAATACGTTGAATGCACCGATGGTACCCATAATCGTTGTATATAAAAGCTGAAAGCTCATTTCGGGAATAGTAATATACCAAAATTTAACAATAGCGTTAGCTCCGTCAACATCAGCAGCTTCATAATATGTTTCCGGTATTCCGGAAAGCCCCGCCAAGAAAATTACAAGATTGCCACCTACGCCTGACCACAATGTAAGCATAAAAATACAAAGCCATGCGTGATCGCGGACAAAATTGACAGGGTTCATTGGAAAAAATATGTTATTAAACACACCGTTATCCATATCAACTAACCAGCGCCAAGTAAGAGCAACTGTGGCTACCGATAATAAAGAAGGGGCATATAGGATAGCCTGAAAGATACCCCTACCAACTTTTAGTTTATTTAATACCAACGCAAATGCCATGGGCACAACAATAAGGAGCGGCACCATAACCACGGTATAATAGAGAGTGTATTTTAAGCCGTTGAAAAAATTCTCTGAAAATACGTTTACCTTTTCGATAGCCCCTTTTATATCCCATATTTGTGCAAAATTTCCCAATCCTTCAAACTTCATCGGCCCCATCATGTCCCACTTTGTAAAACTGATGATTATACCAAAGAAAAACGGAATAATGAAAAATACACAGAAAAAGATAAGCTGCGGACCGATAAAGATTAACGCCTTAAGTTGTTCCTTAGGACTGTTTAACCCACCACTCTTACTCTTATTCACAGGTGGTACCCCCTTTTTTTGGATTTATTTTTGCCTATATGCACCAAAAAGGAATTACTGCAATGCTTCAGCTTCCTGTTTTGCGTCTTGCGCAGCTTTATTTACTGCTTTTTGAACATCAGTTTCTATTCCTTCGCAAAGTTTAGCAACTTCTACACCGATAGGATTAGTAATTGTATCATAGGTATATGTTTTTACCGGCGAAATGATATTTTCAAGTAAACCGGAAAGATAGCCCCATTCAAGTGCTTGATACTCTTCGTTGTTCACACTGTCTGCTCTGGCGGCTACTTTTCCGCCTTGGCACCAATATTCGCTGTGTTCAATAAGATAATTCATAAATGTAGCGATTGCTTGGTCTTTTTCGGTAGAAACTTTTTTGTTATCAAAAGTTACAAAAACGTGACCGTCTGCAGCAACATTTCTTGCAACATCCGCGTTCATCTTGGGAAGAAGGGCAACGCCTGCATCTACCTTTTCTGTTTTTTCACATGCGGAAGGAGCTGACCAAATACCATCAATAGTAAACAATGCTCTACCCTGAGTAAATACATTCAAGTGATCGGAACCACTTTCTGAACAAACTTTATTTCCGTCTTTCAAAGTGAAGGGAATACGTTTTACAGCTTCGGCAGCGGCGTAACCCTTTTCGTTTGCAAAAGTAGGTACGGTGGGATTTGCGGCATCTACTGCGGCAGCGCCCTGTTGATTGAGAAAACTTAAGAACATAGGCTCGGTATACGAATAGTTAAATGCCATACCGTAAACTCTCTTAGTTGTCATAGGTGCGTGCTTGTATGCAGCTTGCATCATTTCTAACATTTTATCAATAGTAAAGTTTTCTGAAAGAATATCTGCTTCGGTATATCCGGCAGGAATAAGCTTTCTGTTATAGAAAAGAAGCGTGGGTAATACATCGTATGGTGTAGCATACATTTCGCCATCAATTTCGCAAGCAGTCCAACTATCGCCTACGTAATCGTCCGCGCTAATACCTATGCCTTCCAACATGCTAGTCATAGAACGCAACTTGCCGGCGCGTTGGAAAGAAGAAATTCTCGATTTATGCACGAGGCAAAGATCTGCAGTTGATTGATCGGTAAAGCTTGTTGTTATACGTTGATAATGACTTGCTTCTGCCTGCGCATCGGAATTAACATAAAATTGTCCTTTATATTCTTTGTTAAAATCAGCAACAAGTGTTTGCATATACGCAGCATCAGGTCCGGTAATAGGATTCCAAAACGAAATGACTATTGCATTTCCGGTAGCAGCTGAAGAAGGAGCGGAGCCATTATCAGGTTTTCCGCCACAAGCACCTAAACCGGAAGCAAGACATGCAACCATTGCAAACGAGAAAATTCTCTTTAAAAATTTATTCATCTTATTTCTCCTTATTTATCATTAATTGATTTTATAATTGCTAAATCCACTTTGGGATTTCTATCCATATCAACCAAACCGTTGATCTCTTGATAAAGATCTGTAAGTTGCGTATAACAGTAGCCACAAACGTTTTCCATGCTTTTTATAGCAGATGTTAAATCGTCATATTTTTTAATCAACGACTCTCCGTCTTTCACCCTACCGTTATACCCCCAACCTTCGCCACCTTCCATAGCAATGCCGCCATATTCACTAACAATAATTGGTTGACCTTTATACGCATAACCTTGCGCAAAGGCAAATTTATACTGCCCATGAGCCACACGGTTTTCGAGAATATCTTTTAATCCATTTTTATATCGAGGCAACATATGCTCACCTGCGCCATCGTAATCATGCAACGTAATAATATCGGAACAAGTGTGTTCCCAACCATCGTTGGTAATAACAGGTCGCATTGAATCAAAAGATTTAGTTAAACTATAAATACCGCAAGTGAATTCTTGCTGCGTTTTTTGTGTAAAAATATTAGGTAGTCCCCAACTTTCGTTAAAAGGAACCCAGGTAATAATTGAAGGATGATTATATTGCTGTTTTACAGCATCCATCCATTCATCTGTTAAATTTTTAACTGCGGTATAGTTAAATTCGTATGCTGCGGGGAACTCCGCCCAAACAAATATACCATCCACATCGCAATGAAGTAAAAAACGTTCGTCCTCGATTTTTTGATGGATACGCAAACCGTTAAAGCCCGCAGCTTTAGCAATTGCTATATCTTTTTTTGCGGCATCTTCGTCTGGCATGGTATAACCTGTTTTTGTCCAATAATTTTGAGCAAGAACAAGTTTTTGGTACAATGGACAGTTATTCAAACGAATTCCCTTTTCGTCGGCTTGAATTTTACGCATACCGAAATAAGAGCCCACCCTGTCTACTTCCTTTCCGTCTTCATAAACGATAAATTCAACGTCATAAAGATTAGGAAAATCAGGGTTCCAACATTTTACCTTAAAATCAAATGCCGAACAACGAATATCTAAGCTTTGCCAAGAATTCTTATTTTTTACCGAATAACGAGAGCTTGTAACAAAAACATCTTCAAACGAAATCTTCGTTTCAATCTCTACATTCTTTCGAATATCTGTTACAGTATAGTCAAAACGGACGCTCTCGGTGTCTATATCCGGGGTAATTTTTACATAATCTAAACGAGTTTCGGAAACAATTTCGCTCCATACCGGCTTCCAAATTCCCGTTGTTTGAATATACCAACAGCCAAAACTATCTTTAAGCCAACGCTGTTTTCCTCTCGGTTGAGTTGTATCAAGCGAATCTTCGCATTTTACAATCATATTGTTTTCTTTATTCGATAGAATTGCGTTTGTTATATCAAAACTAAAACGACAGTTTCCACCAATATGGCTACCGATAAAAATACCGTTAACCCATACTTTTGTTACATAATCAGCACCCTCAAAATTGATAATGTACCTTTTTCTAGTCTCAATTTCTTCTGCTTTGAATATTTTTTGATACCAAACCACATTGTGAACGCTTTCGTCGCCAATACCGCTTGCAGGTGTTTCATATGAATACGGTACGTTAATTTTTAGGGAATTGGTCGGAAATTGTTTAAAAAATCCGACCTTTTCACCTATGTTTTCGTCGTCAAAAACAAAATTCCAAACCCCGTTCATATCTATCCAATGTTTACGGACAAATTGTGGTCTAAAATATCCTTTTTGGTAACATTTTATCATAATTTTCTCAGCTATTTATTAAAAATGTGTATTTTTTTTATTCATACAAACTGAACATAGCGCGTGTGTTTGCACCGGTGTTTTGCATATCAAAGGAAATTTGAACTCTTCCCGTTGCAGCATCCCAACCATCGGGAGCATATTTAGATAAATCTATATCCCAAACATCTCCGCTCATAGAAACGGCAACATCGGCTTTTTGTTGCGTTCCCCAAGGATATACAGACAAGTTTTTAACCTTGCTATCCTGCGCTTTAGGATCACGGCTTGCTCTATAAAGATCGTCCTTATAGAAATATACGCTATTTGTATATTTTCCTGTTGTTTCATCATAAAAATCAACGCGGAAGCCAAGTGTGGTATTTTTATTTACCATAGAAATTTCGCCTTCAGCTTTAACGCCGACTTTGAATTTTTCAGGAAGATTTTCACAAATTACAGCACCGTTAGCGTGTGCTTGACCTTCGTACTTGCCACCTTTTCCCGTAGCACTGCCCATGCCAAGATACATAGTCCAAGTGGTTCTATCAAAATGTGAATAGCTACCGGAAATTTCTTCTACATAATCTTGATATACACCGCGACTTCCTTCTAAACCTCTGTATCTATCTTCGTAATAATACTGTGTTTTAATATCAGAAGCAAAATCGGAAGTACGATTTTCGTAATCGGTGAAATCTTCAGCACCGTCTTTGTTAATAGTAATATACACCATTCCGTCAGCGGGAATATTGCCAGCCCAAACATCACTGTCGGTTTTTACATTGGCAATAGCCTCGGCAACTAATTCAGCGTTATTGTTGTTATCAAAATAACTTGCATGGTTTTCATCAATACGGTATACCCTTCTTGTTCCATTGCCGAATTTTGCATTATCGAGTTCAACGCGAACGGTTCTATCGCCTGCCGTCGTTTTGTTTCCGTTTGCATCTAATGCCGAATTTGTATTCCAAAGAAGAATACCTATCTTGTCGTCAGTAGAAGAAACAAGAGATTGCAACCCATCGCTATCGGGTGCAAAATAGCTGTCGTAACGCCATACAGGCATATCGGCATAAATTTTTAACGCGTTGAAAGGCGCTTTTACATTACCGCCTACATGCTCTATTAAACCATAGGGATCATAGCCGCCTGTGGATTCCATAAACTGAGCCCAATAAATCCATTGAATTGTAGAACGGTTAATAGCTTCCATTAAGCCGTCAATCGTTTGCCATGCTCCACCGTAATAATTGTAAGGACTGTTTAAACCGTTTGACGAGCCGTTTTTATCGTTAAGGTAGCTGTATTCGTTGATGTGAATAGCCGATTTAATAAAATATGAATCAGAAGCCAATCCGTCAACTACCTTTTCTATCTCGTTTTTACCTCCGTTTGCACGTTCTTCGTCACTCATAAACCAAGTGTTACCATCAAGGTAGGTATGGAACGAATAGAAGTCAAGAGGAAGCTGTTTTTCTAATACTCTGGGAAGAAATCCTACCCAGCTTTCTACGCCGATTTCGCCAAGCGCGAAAGCAGGTCCGCCGATAGAGGCATCGGGATCGGCACGCAAAATACCCTTTGCACCGTATTCGTACATATCGGGATATACACCGTTACCGGGTGCGCACTGTGAACCAAGACAAAAATCATCCCAACTTAAAAATCCGTCGAAAGTGTTATCAAATACACCCCAACACTTTAAAATTTCAAGATCGGGTTCGTTGTAAATTTCGTGATAACCGATTTTTATACCCGTATCTTTATAATGCTTAGCATATTGATAAAATGTTTCTTCCCAAATTTCCTTCCAGTTTGTAATGTTTGTATCGAGGTTATTCCACTTTCCATCCTGTTGTAATGGGAAAGGAATATAACTCCAAGACATATAAGGAAGAACATCTGCCTGATTCATATAATCTACAATACCATCAAGCTGAGAGAAATCGTAAGTAAGCGAATCTTTTACTACTTCGAACGTACCCGTGGTTGGATTATAATTTTTAAAATCATAATCTTCACCTACAAGATACTGCCCTGCCGTACCGCCAGACTTACCAAGAGAAAGGTCTATACGAAGCGCATCGGCATTCAACTCCTTAATTCTATCAAAATCTCTTTCGTAGTTAGTAAGCGGTTGAATACAACCCGCATTGTACATTGCAACTTTTTTAAGTAAAGGCGGATCGATAATTTCATTAAAATCCGCTTTCATTGTAATTGCATTTGTAAGATCAATATTATCATCCGAGGAATGTTGTCCGCCGGGACCGACAGTATTGCAAGCTGCAAAGCTGTTAATTCCGAAAAGCAAACACAACAACCCTGTTGCGAGTTTTGTAATTTTTTTCACAAGAAACCTCCTGTTTTACCGAGCGCAATCATATTATCGCTCTATATTTTCGTTATTTTTTCAGGGTTCTCCTTACCAATTGCGGCAAGGAGAACCCATAATTTAACTTATTATTTTGTTATTTTTGCTAATTTTGTTATATATAATTATGCTTCTTCGGTTGTTGTATCAGCTGCAACCAATTTAAGTTGGTCTAAAACATAAGGCTGATGCCATGCTTCACATCCCTTAGCATTAGAACTAACTATACCTTCACGGGTACCGTCTTGTCCGTCATCTTCGTTAATGTTAATCATAATATCGATTATTTGACCTACTTTTTCGGGAACCTTGCTTGCATCTGCAAACGTACTCCAAGCAATCTTATATTCAACCGTGTAACCAATTTGAGTTTCGCCATCCATAAGTTTGCCGGCTGCTACTTCACGAGGAACACCGTCAGCCCAGTCATACATCCAATGCGAACCGGTAAGAGCTGCATTACAAGCTTGAACTCTCCAACCGCCTTCGCCACACCAATCAGCGCTAGGGCGTAAACAATCGTAATCACCAAATCCCCAACCCGTTGTATTTTGAGGAAGGGTACGACAAGTGGACAACCAAAGCTCTACGCTATCGTTATTATGAGAATCACCTCTTTGTTCGGTAGATACGTCATCATCGAGAACTTCTACATATACATAAAGATTAGAGTCATCCCATCTTATCCAAGCTTTACCTGTATTGTCGGGTTCGCCATTGTTTTCTCTTAAAGAAATTGTGTCGATTATCATAGTTGCTTCTTCACCGTAAGCAGCATCTTTTGTGCCGTCAACGGTTATAGTTTGGTTCTCGGCAAGTTTCTTTGCTTCGTAAATGTTACGACCAAAGTTTTGCGGATTAGCTTCTAATTTCATGATATATTCTTTTACAACTGCTTCTGCGCTGCCATCTTCATAGCTAACAGTTAAATCAGCATAAGAATTTAATACAAAGCCGTTGGGCGAAGATATTTTAAGCTCGTTTACGGATTTTGCGGTTGTAAATTCAACAGCTTCGCCAAGCAAAGGACTTTCAAACTTTAACGATTTAGTATTCTCGCCGAGGGTAGCAAGCAAATATACGCCTTCTTTTGCCCAAAGCATTTTTACTTTTGATTCACCAAACATAGTTTCTGCGGCATCTTTGTAGAGAAGATCTTCTTTATTATCTACAACTATAGAGTAGTTTTCACGAACTTCTTTTACGCTCATCAAATCTTTATCGTTATTTTCGTTTGCAACGAGTTTTACATTGGAAAGGCTCTTAGGACCGTGATCCATATAACCTGCAAAAGATTCCATAGCGACAGTTTTTTTGTTAAGATTTCTTACAGAAAGACCTATTACTTGATCTACATCAGGTCTTACAAAGTCGGGAGTTGAACCGTTAGTTGTGCCTATTTTCATTTCTACAGTGTAACCTGTTTCGGTAATAACCGATTTACCGGCAGCACCTGCTTGGTCACCGTTTGACAACCATTCCCAATAGAAATTGCTTATAGTTTCAGCTCCTGCATTTACAGCATAACCGCCTTCTACCATGTAATTTGCACGATACTTTTCGCCCCAATCTGTTCCATTCCAAGCATCGGTCGCATATTCTTCACTATGTAAAAGGTCAATTTTTACTTCGAGGTTATCGTTGGTTATATCGCTATCAACTATGTTTGCAAAAATATAAATGTTGGTAGCATCCCACATAAATTTAACATAACTGCCTTCTTTGTCTAAAGCGATACCGGTTGCATCTAACCAAGCGTCTTCTTCTGTACCGTCTATAGTCAAAGTGAATATGTTACGAAGTTGCATCGCTTCGAAGGTTTTTGCAGAACCAAACTGTTCTTTCCAAATTGCAGCATAAGTTGCATCGGCAAATACTTCTACCTGTCCGGCTGCTTTATCGGTTTCATCCAAACCTTCCCAACCGACAAAAGTGTATCTAGAATCTTCACTAGTAGGATCTTCGGGGATGTCTACCAATTCACCTTTTGCTGCCTCTACCTCAGAAACAATCGTTTCGCCGTTCATGAATTTAACGGTATACTTTTCTTCATCTTCGGTAATACTGCTCGAATCAGGCAAATCCGATGCTTCCGTGAAAGAACTTTCGGAAGGAGAGCTTACGCCGTCGCCTTCATTCTGACAACCTGCAACAGCAGCGCACATTATGCATGCCATTAAAATAGAAAGCAGCATAATAATTTTTTTGTTTTTCATCATTTTTTGCTCCTTTAATAATAAATTATTTTTAATTCGCTTTAGCGAATCAAAGCCCAATATTAATTATTGCTATGCCGTTTTTTTTTCGAAAAAAGCGGTGGTTTACATTAACAAACTTGATTGCAACTTTTTAGACATTGCATAGTTTTTATTATACACTTCCCTTTTCGACTCTATTATAGCATACCTTACTTTGCATGTAAATACACATTAAAAACGAATATGTATACATTCGGATCACAAATCTTACTTATTTGCCTTGTTTACGGTGAAATCAATGTTGTTTTGTTTCATAACAGACACAACAACGACCTTAATTCTTTTTGTATATTATACCACTTATACAAAAGCGTGTAAATGCATTTTTATTACTATACGGTGTACATTCGTAACATTTTTAAAACGCTTTTTTGCATATTTGAACTAAATTGTCTGAAAATATTGACAAAAATTCGATTTTATGATATAAATAGAAATGTGTTTGTACTCTTTTAAGTTAACAAACAAAAAGAAGGAATACAATGAACAAATCAAGACAACCGTTTTGGGGCACGGCTTCGATAAACGAAGAAACTCACTTTTTTATATTTAATAAAGATAGTTCAATGCCGATAAAAATAGAAAATATCGGCTATACTCCGCCACACCCACGCTATTGTATTCAACGAGACCATAATAACTATTTTGTGTTGGAATATGTTATTTCGGGAAAAGGATATTTAGAAATAAACGGCAAAACCTATGAGTTAGAGGCCGGAGACATATATTGTATAGAACCCGGATACGATCATCTTTATTACTCAGACACAAAAGAACCATTTGAAAAAATGTGGATTAACTTTTTTAGCGATTTTTTTGTGGATGTTTTTAAAACTTACGGCATTTCGGGCAAATTCGTATTTAAAAAATGTAAATGCATACACCTTTTTCACGAACTACAGAGAATTGCAAAAATATCCAATTACAGTGACGAAATTTGCTTTCAGATAAGCTCGATTATTTTTCAAATTGTTTGTATTATGGCAGAAAACGCACATAACCAAACTTATATATCAGATAACGCAAAACACATTAAAGAATATTTGGACAACGCGCTTTTTTCAAACATAACTATTGAAGAAATAGCTCTACAAATGCATCTTTCTAAAATACAAATTACAAGAGAATTTACTAAATACTACAATCAAACACCATATAATTACCTTTTAACCATTAAAATAAAAATGGCAGAACAATTGCTTATTCATTCAAATTTGCGAGTTAACGAAATCAGCGATAAATTAGCTTTTAGCGATCCGCACTATTTTTCACGAATATTTAAAAAGAAGACGGGACTTCCACCCTCTGAATACCAACAAAGTAAAAAGTAAAAGCAAAAAACGGCATTTAAGCCGTTTTTTTATTACTCATCAAAAATATGATCGTTTTTATACATTTAAAGCAACTGACGAATATAAGCAAATATAATCAAAATTAGTACATGCCGTACCGGAAGTAAACGTTATAGTATTTTTTCCATTTATTACATTTAGCTTTGTAATACGAAATTCTACAAAAGAATGCCACGGTTCTTCATATGTTTCAGTCATAGGAAAAACAATATTTTGAACAGATATATTTTTTCCGTTAAGCGACAAAGTAAACCAATCTGAAAAATTACCGTCATACTCGCGCCGACTTAAAGACGCATATAAATAAACAGTACAAGCAGATTCAGCCGTTACTGTAAATGTAACCGTTCTGCCGCCACCTGACAAATCGCCGACATATGCACCGCCGCTAGCATAGGCTTTACCTTTACGTATAGCCGAAGAATTTATTCCGCCGCCGAGCATTGCATTTTCTGCCTCAAGTTTATATTTAGTATAAGTCGGCAATAATATCCACTCTTCATCGAGAAAAGCTATGCGCTCTGTTAGCCATCTTTTTAAATAATCGGCTGCTTGCCATTGCTCTGTATATGCATTCAATTCCGCTTTTACCTCACCGATATCATTTAGACGCTCAGGCCACCTGGCAAGGTTTCTTGCATATTCATCTTTATAAACATTCTTTTGTTCTTCTACTAAACGCAATGCTTTATCTAAAACGCCGTATTTTTTAAGCTCTGCCCATTTTTCGGTTACCATTTTTAAAAACCAATCTTCAGCAGCCACAAGTTTGAACCATGGATTTCCTCTATTTGCTGCCCAAAGCTTGCCATTAGTATATTTATCGAGATCAAAACGCACACCAAAAGCTGAATCAAAATCCCAAGGAGCTTCAAATATAAGTTTTCCGCTCCCTTTTGCACTTAAGTCCAAGGATAAATAAAAGCTTGACCAATCTACATCCAAATTACATACAAGTTCATTAAACAAATATGTATCGACGAGCGACTGTATATCTATTACCGAAGCCACAACTTCTTTGGCCGATTTAAAAGCATCGGTGGCAACAATATCCGTTTTATCTTTATTAAATGCATAATACTTACCGTTCTTAACAGCCTCATACACAATTTTGTAGAGATTGTTCATATAGTTTTTTAAAAAAGTTACTTGAGAATCTGCTGCAATATCGTTTTTTATCGTGTAACCGTTCACTCTACCTACTCCGTTGCCGTAATTCATTGTAAATGTAGGGTCGCCGTTTGGAGAATTTATCTCATCCCCGTAATATGCATCATATTCAAAAAAATAACCTATATCGTTACCGGTGTATTTATCGTCTTCTATTTTTGTGACAGATGTTCGACCATCGGCTATTTCTTGTTGCTCTACCAATAAATATACACCCCAATACTGTCCGTTAAGATATACTTCTACATTGCGAAAATCGGTGCAATAATAGTCGTCGGAACCGAGAATTGTATTACCTAAATAAAAAGCCAATGCATTGTTGGTCATTGAAAAATCTTTCCAATCGGCGAGCAATACCCAATTTCGAAACACTTTACCGCCGTTTAAACCCAACATATTTTTCTTTTCTTTTTTGTCAAATTTAATGCGAATAGCCTTTTTTACATAATTCAATGTGGCATTACCGCGAACTTTTACTTCTGCTTTCGCATTTAAAAATTTGAAATTTTCCTCGCAATTTTCTACCGAAACCGTTGCAGCAGTATAATTAATATCCCTTTTGTTTGCCGCGGTATATCCTGTTGCCCAAAAATTGCTTCCGTCGGACGTATTGATAGAAACTTTTGGCATTTCTTCTGTTATTGTAGGATAATAACTGTATGCAAGAGCCCTATCCTCATCTACAGGGGGATTATCAAGCTTATCGTCGGTAGAATCATCAAGTTTATCATCGGTGGAATCGTTGGTTTTATCGTCCTCGTCGACACTCGTAGTGGATGAATCGCCAACGAATGAAGAGCCTTCTTCACTAGATTCATCACTTATTCCCGCCGATATTTCTTCGCTTTGATTATATTCGCTTCCGCCTTGAGTAAAACTTTCCTCGCAAGATGAAAAAAGCAACAATATAATTACAAAAATTAAAGCCAAATACCTTTTCATTTTTTTTCCTCATTTTTCAATTCACTAAAGCCTAAAAAAGGGCGGAATCGACGAACAGCCGATCCGCCCATTTTTATTACTTAGGAGCGATAAACTTCTTTTTTAACCTCTTTTCTTTTTACTTAAAAAGACTACTACAAAAGCTGCACTAAGAGTTACGATAGGAGTAGTTGCAAGTAAGGAAGACTTGCAGTTGCGACCGCCGTTACTGCTGCTACCACTGCTTGGTTGAATAGGTTCTACAACGGGAGGCTCTACTGTTTCGCTTTCGTCTACAAGTTCGAGTTTTGAAAGAACCCCTGCCCATTCGAACGCATGGTTTTGCTCGGGTTCAAATGCTATTTGACCGTTTCTATTTGCACCTTCGCCGTCGTTAATTACAACCGCAAAAGCAATTTGTTCACCAATATCTGCATCCTCTTTAAACGAACCCCATTCAATTTTGTATTCTGCAGTGTAACCTTCACCGTCGATAATTCTCGATGCGGCTTTCTTGCTAACATCGGCGTTATCATACAACCAATGCATACCACTTAAAACCTTTTCACCTGCATTAAGACGGAACTGCCCTTCGCCTACATAATCTTTGCCACGGTAACTATCTCCATAATTTTGCCTTTGACCGTTGGGGTCATTATATGTATCAAGATAGAATTCTACACTATCCGATAACCAAGGCTGAGCTGCATCCTTAGTTTTGGATACATAAGTATCGTAAACAACTACGTATAGATATATATATTCTTCATCCCAAATTACATACGCAAAACCTGTTGTGTCGCTATTGCCTTCGTTAAGTTCGACAATTTCGATTGCCGTAGCTTCACGATAAGCTTCGTCCATAACTCCGTCAACTTCTATTGTTGCGGTGGTTTTTTCACCTTTGTAAATGTTTACGGTATAGCCATCGGGCAATTCTGTGAAATTATACGTAGGTTGTACCTCGTTGGGCCAAACAGGCAATTCGTTCATTGTTCTTTCAAATTCAGCAACAAACGTTTTGTTTCCTCTTAAAGTATAACCTTCACTGTAACCCTTCCAACCGATAAATGTATAACCGGTCTTTACGGGATCTGCAGGTGCATTTACTTCTGTTTTTTTAGGTCCTGTTACAGAATGTACAACTTTATCGTCTACTACGAAATTTGCCGTATACTGTTTCTCTTCGCCACCGGATGAAGATTCGCCGTCAGCAGGCAATAATGCAAGGTGCGGAAGATTTTTAGGTCTTTCCCACATAGAACCGGCTTGCGATTCTTGCGCATAAATACAATAATCGCCACCCATATCACCCCACCAACTTAAGTCAGTCATATCGGCAATTCTTAAGCCGGCGCCGATAATGGAGCCGTCTTCAGGCATATAATCGGAAGATTTAAAGTTGATTTGAGCTTCGAATGTATAGCCAATGGGTTTACCTAACGCAAGCTCTGCACCGTTTTGAATACCGCCGCATGTTTTATATCTGTCGTAAGGTTCGCTTAAATCACGATCTTCGTAAATAAATGCCGAAGTAAACAAACTTACGTCGTCTTCCCAACACGCAGCCGAAAGCCACGTCCATTGTTGCCACTGAACAGCTCCGCCTCTGCCATATTTAGTATCGGAATCGCTACGATCGAGAGTTTGATTGAAGCCTGCCGAAATTTTAAACTGACCAAAACAGCAGTCTTCATATTCGGAACCGTCGGGCCATGTACCGGAATTGGGGTTTTTACCACGGTAATCGGGACCATCTGTACCGTCCCAACCATCTTCTGCTAATGAACTATTGTGAAGTGTATCTACATACAGTTCGCAATAGTCACCCCAAGCTGCCCAATCTTTACCGTTATCCCAAGAAAGAGTATATGTACTATCATAAATTTCTGCCCATACATAGAGATTTTCATCATCCCACATATAGCTTGCAACAATACGCGTATTGCGATTGTTTTCAGCTTTTTCGGTTACAACAAAGCTTTCAATTTCGTAAGCATTGTCCCAAACGTCGTCTTTAAATCCGTCAACTTCGATATATTCTTCGCCTTCGACTAATTTTACAGCTTCATATACGACATCTGAACCAAATCCTTCTTCTACATAATATGTTTCACCTGTAGAATAACCTGTTGCTTCTACGTGATCATGGTCATACCAACAATCTTCATATTCGGCATTTGCGCCAATGAAGCTAAAGTCAGGACAAAATAGCACAGCAACAAGACACAATGTTATAACCTGCTTTATAATAAAACCAAGTTTATTTTTTTTCATAAAACTGCTCCTTTTTATTTCTTATCAATCAACTAGATTAAGCTTTGAAAGAACTCCAGCCCACTGGAACGCATCGATATGACCTGCTTCTATAGCGGTAACGCCCGATCTGTTTCCTGCTACGCCGTCGTTTATAAGTATTGCAAATGCAACTTGCTTACCTGCTGTAGCACTACCAAAACTTGCCCAAGAAATTTTATATTCGGCAGTATATCCTTCGCCCTCTATAATACGAGATGCACCTTTTTTCTCTACATTTCCGTCATCAAACATCCAATGCAACCCACTAGCAACGCTCGATTCACCCGGATTAATTCTAAATTGACCTTCGCCTTGATAGTCGCCGCCACGGTAACTGTCTCCATAATTTTGAGTCTTTCCGCTAGGTTTATTCCAAGTATCAAGTACAAGTTCTACACTGTCGGATAACCAACGATCACCGGATGTGTAAGAAACAACGTTTGTATCGTTTACGGTTACATATACATATAAATAGGAAGCATCCCAAATTATGTACGCAAAGCCAGTTGCATCTACAGTGCCGCCTTGATCTGCCTTAACTGCTATTTCAATGGGGGTTGCTTCAAGATAAGCATCATCTAATACGCCGTCTATATCAATAGTTGCAGTAGTCTTTTTTGCTTCGTATACGTTTACTTCGTATTCATCCGGAAGAGTAGCTGTATCGGGAGTTTGGAATTCAGTAGCAGTGGGTAAACCATTCATAGCCTTTTGGAATTGAGCCACAAATGTTTTATTGCTCTTTAATTTATAGTTTGCACTATAGCCACTCCAACCGACAAAAGTATACCCTTCTTTTACGGGATCTTCAGCAGGAGCTTCTACTACCGAGTTTCTTTCGCCTGTAAAAGTATAATATACTTCACCATCAACTTTAAAAGTTGCAGTATAAGTTACGGTTGCGCTATTACCTGAGTTTCCGCCAGCTGAATTGCCCCCGTTCGAACTTTGCCCGCTATCGGCACTGTTTACGATATTACCTGAACCGCTATTTGTACCGGCGGAAGTTTTACAAGCTGCCATAGCAAACATCGTCATAGCAAATACTAAAGCAAGACATGTTATTAAAACCTTTTTCGCTTTCATTTTTACACCTCTTAAAAATATTTTTTTCTTGGATGCCGATAATGCTCGGCATCCAAATGTTGCTAAAATTAATCGTTATTTGTAGTCGCGCTTGCAAGCTGCATTTTAGGAAGATTGATTGCCTTACCCGTTTTTGTTTTTGTCGAATCGTCAACAATAGAACCTTCGCTGAGATAAACAACTTTATTGTTCATATCGATAAAACGTACGCCAAAGCCAATCTTGTTATCGTCGCTGATTTCTAATGTAGAAAGTGCTATTTTTGCTTTTAAAACGTATCCGCCTTCCACTTTACCTACGTTAATAGCTTCACAAGCATCCTTATTTGTGCTATAAGGCTCGGATTTGTTGGGATATGTTTGAACATTAGAAGTTTCGGTAGAATCTTTCTTTACAATATAGAATGAAAGTCTATCGTCATCGTTACGTTCCGTGTCGGCAGAAAAAATATAAACATACAAATAAGTACCGTCGTTTACAAGGCTAACCGTATATGCTTTATTAGCATCGGCGGCATTTTCGGTGTTTTGTACCATTTGGAAATTAGTTACCGTAGTTGCGTTGTTGAATATTGCATCTTTTTCTAATGTAGAGGCATCAAACGAGCCTGTAGCATATGCTATGCTCGGAGCTGCATATTCCCATTGTGCAACGTATTCGGCATCATCTTCTATAATAAGATTCGATGTATCTAATCCGTTCCAACCGATAAATGTATAGCCTGAACCGGCTGTGGGGGTTGTAGGAACTTGGAAAGTATCGCCGTATTTGCCTTCTACAGTAGTCACTGTTTTACCAAGACTAACAAAGGTAATTTTATAAATTATATCTTCGAATACAGCGTTAAAATCGGCATCTTCGGAAAATCTTGCGCCGTTTGTGTAGCCGTCCCATTTGACAAAAGTCATATGATCTTTTGACGGTTTTGTTTTAGGGGCAACAATTCTTGCTCCAACCGTTCCGCTTACTTCTTGGTAAACTTCGCCATCAACAAGAAAACGCACCGTTACTGTTTGAGTCGGCTCAATTGAAGATTCCCCATCTGTATATTGAGAATTTTCAGTATTCGAATCGATTGAACTTTCGTTGCCTTTTTTGCATCCACCAAACGCGGCAAAAGCAACAATTGAAACAATGGCAAGAATCAATATAATAATTTTTTTTGCATTCATATTTATACTCCTGAATTTTAGTTTTTTGTTTCGGAAATCGAGATCGCCTCGATTTCCGAAACAAATCAATTTGTATTTAGCTTGTTAATTTTTAATAATTACGTTATTTGCGGATTTATATCACTAAAACAAATTTACCAATCCCTAAATGATTGCTTTTTTTACCGTTTAAAACAGTCAAATAAATATTTATTATTCCTCAGTAGTAGTTGATCTATAATCTGTTAAAGTATACTCGGGAAGGTTTGCCGCGTTATCTACCTTTGTTGCACCGTTATCTGCGGTTGCTCCATCGCTAAGGTAAATGGTATTTGCATTATTATCATTATTGATCAAACGTACGCCAAAGTTAATTTTGCCGCCTTCTTTAATTTCGATATCGGCAAGAGCAATCTTTGCTTTTAACGCATATCCACCCTCTACTTTGCCTGCAATAATTGCTGCACAAGCATCCTTATTAGTTTTATAAGGATCAGCCTTGTTGGGATAGGTTTCTACACATAAAGTTTTTGTTTCACCTTTTTTAACAAAGTAAAATGTTACTCTATCGGTATCGTTTTGTGCGGTATCTGCCGAAAAAATGTATACGTATAAATAGTTGTTATCGTGTACAAGATTTAAAACATAACTAAAGTCGCCACTACCTTCTACTTTTTGAAATTTAGTAATGTCGGTTGCATTTGCAAAAAGAGCGTCTTTTGTTAAATTTGTTGCATCAAAAGTTGCGTTTTCCACATATGCGACAGGAGCAATTCCTACGGGAGTTGCAGGTTGTACGGGTTGAATGGGTTCTTTAGAAGGAATAGTCAATTGATATGTACCATCAGCCTTCAATGTTAAAGGCATACCATCTTCGTCGCCCCATGCTTCAAAATCACAGAACGTACCGTATGCACCTGTAACAGCGCCTTCGCCTTCGTCACGATCAATGTAACAAACCAATACTTTTAAATTAATGGGATTTTCAGCATTAAAGGTAAATGTATCGCCAAGGATAGTTGAAAGAGGAATACTTAATTCTGCTGCCCAGCCGCCTTCAACATTTTTGGTATATAAATATGCGCCTACTAATGTAACATTTTCATTGGTTACGCCGTTTTGACAAATGATATATCCTTGATTTCCGTCGCCTCTGTAATCGAAGGAATAGAAGAAACGTCCGTTACCTGCGTTAAACGCGATTTGCATAGCGTCGCCATCATACTTACTACCGTCGTTTTTACCTTCATCTGTTCCGGCAACAAGTATTGAATCTTTTACTTCAATACGAGCATATAAGTTTTTAGCGTCTGCTTTGAATGCTGCTTTTATAGCGAAATCGGCAGGAACACTGCCTACCCAAGAGGTAAATCCGCTAGCGGGTATATCGGTTTTTACAATATTTTCCCATTCGGAATCGTCACCGTCTATAGAAATATCGCCTGCAATTTCCCATACAGGAAGGTTAGCAGCGTTATCTACCTTTGTTGCGCCGTTATCTGCAGTTGCACCTTTGCTAAGGTAAACAACTTTGTTGTTCATATCAATGAAGCGTACACCAAAACGTAATGTTTGTTCGCTAATTTCAAGTGAAGAAAGATCAATTTTTGCCTTTAATGCATATCCGCCTTCTACTTTGCCTGCATTAATTAAAGAGCAAGCGTCTTTACCTTTTGTGTAAGGATCGGCAAGATTGGGTTTTGTTTCGATAAGAGTAGTCGTGGTTTGACCATTTTTCACAATATAGAAAGACAATCTGTCGTCATCGTTTTGATCATTATCTTCGGAATAAATATATACGTATAAATATTCACCGTCGTGAGCAAGACTAACTTCAAATTTCTTTGCTTCGTCTGCAGCGTTTTCAGTGTTTTGTACAAGGTCAAATTTAGCAACTGCTTCGCTGGTTGCAAACATACTGTCTTTTGTTAAAACAGTGTTATCATATGTACCTTCTGCACTGTAAGAAACATTCATTTTAAGCCAGTTTGCTGCATATTCGGCATTTCCGCCAATAGCTAAATTGGTAGCGTCGAAACCTTCCCACCCCATGAATATATATCCGGGTTTGTCTGCAAGGTTTTCAGGTGCTTCAAACGTATCGCCGTATTTACCTTCAACGGTTTTTACAGTTGTGTTGCCGTCAGTGAATTTTACAGTATAAATCACATCTTCAAAAACTGCATTGTAATCCCTATTTTCGGTAAATCTCGTGCCGTTGGTATAACCTTCCCACTTTACAAAGGTCATATGATCTTTTGTGGGTTGCTTTTGGGGAAGAGTGATTCTTGCACCTTCTAAACCGGTTATCTCTTGATAAACTTCACCATCTACAAGAAAACGGACTGTTACCTCTTTTTTCTCCTCTGTAGGAGAAGACTGTCCTCCGCCACCGCTCGATTCATCGGGAAGCTCCGATGTCGGGTTAGATTCAGGTGGATTGTCGTTTGACCCGCACCCTACCGTGCATAAAGCTGTAGAAACAGCTACTGCCATTGCAAGAAACATAATCATTAATGTTCTCGTTTTCATCATAATTACACACCTCAATGTATTTTTTATTGCGAGAAAGAACATAGCTTTGCCCTTTCGTATCGCCATAGGTTTTATATTTCGTACGCAAAGCGAATTTCATCTAAATATATGTATCCTATACTCTTTGTACGAATGTTAATAGTAAAGCTTCGGATAATGCCATCCGAATCGGCAAGTTTTGAAAAATCTATATTACCGAGATTAACATCAACAACTTTTGAATTTGCATGTTGCGCTAACGAAACACCGTTGGTTGATGGGTTATTTAAAATCTCGTTGCTACCTTTATATAAACGGCACATCGGATAAGAATCAACTGCATCTAAACTAATTTGACAACGTAAGGTTAGCGATGTAAGTTTATATTGCTTAATAGCGATTGGCGAAGGTAGCGTAATTGCAATGCCCGTGCTTGCATTATTGGTATTAAAACATCTTAATGCATAACATGTATCGCCCTTGATGTTTTCACAATCGTGAAAAGCCACCGATGATGCTTTTATCGCCCTACAACCGGAAGTATTTGCGCCCCAATAAGAAACGGCAGATACGGCATTATCTTTTCCGATTTGTAAATTTTCGTCAAAATCGACAACAATATAACCGAACGGTTCTTCTACTTCGAGTCCGTTAAAAATACGATTTTCGTAATCTATATCTATATTTAAAAGACTTGCAATATAACGAGGGATTTCTATGTTTTCGATTTTACTTTTTCCCTCAAAAATATTATCTATTGCATCGGGCACATACAAACCCAACATAACGTTTTCCAACGTGTGACCGTCATAATTTTTAGTTACGTTATTTTTCATCCAACTTGTAAATGTTGCAAAATTATTATAAAAATACGCTTCATCCGTCCAAGTTAAATTAAAATTTTCAGCACTTACATTGTTTTTATAATGAAATTGACTGTTCCCGTGGTCAACCGTAACTACAACCATGGTATCATCCCTAACTGCGGCAAAATCTAATGCTAACCTTACAGTTTCGTCGAAAGCATATAATTCACTAAGGGCATGCTGTGATTCATCGTTATGTCCGCCTATATCGATTTCGCCACCCTCTAACATAATAAAGAAACCATCTTCTTCGTCTTCAAACAGCTCTAACGTTTTAGAAAAATGTTCAAAAATGCGAATATTGTCGGCTCGGTAATTATTATAATCCCAAAACGGATCGTGATTGCCGTTTCCGGAATCCGCAATCGAAATATATTTTTCGCCTTTATTTACTTTATCTAAATCGCTTTTTTTCGTATATTCTACTTTTTTATATCCGAGAGCTCCGAATTCCTGTCGCCATGATGACAAAGTATTTCCCGCATATGAGTTAGTACCTACTAAAACGTCGATATCGGAAGCTTTTAAATCAGCATAAATAGTATCCCAATAGCCGCGTTCGGAATGAGAATAGAATGCAGACGGCGTAGAATCGAGAATATCCGCTGTTGTAATAACAGCTGTTTTTTTACCTTGATCCTGAGCTAAGTCTATTATAGATCTTAATCTTTCGAGTTCACCGTTTTTCCAATCGGTTTTTACACCGTCATTGGCATACGGAACATATTGATCGTTATCATGTCTTATTTGTCCTTGACCGTTTTTATATGTCTTTCTACCGGTTGCAAGGGCTGTTCCGCAAGATGAAGAATCGGTGTTGGATATTTTCCACGACTCATCGGCTCCCGCATTTTTTAGCGTTGATAAATTAGTTGTGGATACCATTTCTTGTCCGATCAAAATCTCATCCAAATATAAGGAATCACCTTTAAGCTCACGAGCAAGATTTATTGTTGATGAACTTAATCCGTCTGCAATTAAGTAAATAACATTCTTTATTGTTGACTGTGTAGGCTGTGGCGTAATAGGTTCTATAACATCGGAACCGCCACTTGAAGAATCAAGTTCATCTCCACTGCTTGAAGAATCAAATTCAGAGCTATCTATAATATCGCTACTATCGTTGTTTTCGATTGATGAAGAATCACCCGCCGACAAGGACAAACCATTTGATGCACTGTCTTCAAACTCGCATCCCATTATTACACTTACTGAAATAACAGCAAGGATTAAAGCAAATACTTTGCGAAAACGCATATTATACTTCATATTTTCTCCGATTTAATTCTTTTTTTAAGCAAAAATATATCTTAAAGTTTTTTTATTTGTTGTTTTTTATATTTAATAAAGACTGATCGCCGCACGCGTGTTAGCCCCTGTATTTTGCATAATGAAGGAAATTTGAGCCTTCCCCGTTGCTGCATTCCACCCATCGGGGGCATAGTCGGCAATGTTGATATCACATTCGGAACCGTCGAATTCTACAACTTCATCCGGAGCACACGCCGTTCCCCAAGGAGCGAGAAAAGCATTGCGCGAATCGTTATATATTCCGTTATGGAAAAGTACACTGTTGCTATATTTACCGCTATCTTCATCGTAAAAATCGATACGGAATGCTAATGCCGAATTTTTATCGATGTTTCTAACATACCCTTCTGTATTAAAATTCACTTTAAACTTTTCGGGTAAATTTTTCACTATAACCGATGCATCGGCATGCGCATCGTTATAATCACCTTGTGAGAGATACATTGTCCAACTGTTGCGATCAAAATGAGCATAGCTGGATTTACCGGCGCGCACTCTGTCAAGTTTTGCTCTGTCGGCATAATAATAACTTGTTTTTACGTCGGTAGCAAAATTTGTACGACGTTCTTCCCAACTTGTAAAATCATCATATCCGTTTTCGTTTACAGTAATATATACAACTCCGTTTGCGGGAATGGTACCCGACCATATATTACCTTCCTCTAAATCTATACCGCCTATTTCTTCAGCCACAAGATGCTCTGCAGAATGATTATCTTTGTAACTTCCGTGATTTTTATCAATACGATACACACGACGTGTTCCGTTTGCAAAATATGTATTATCTAACTTTACATTAACCTGTTTTTCTCGCCCGGACGTATTCCAAATAAGATATCCTATTTTTTCGTCATTTGCCGAACATACCGCTCTTACACTATCGTCTTCGCTCGACTTATTAACTTTATACCGCCATACGGGCATATCGTTATACATTTTTACCGCATTATACGCAGCTTTTACGTGCCCGTTTTTAAAAATTAGACCGTAAGGATCGTCACCGCAAGTGGATTCCATAAATTGTGCCCAATGCGCCCATTGCACATCGGTACGCTCTACAACTTCCATAATTGCAGAAAGGGTTTTTTGTCCGCCAACATACGTATTAAACTGACTGTTTGACCCCGATTGACCGCCATTTTCTGAATGCAACCAAGAAAATTCGTTAATGTGAATAGCTGTTGTTAAAAAATAAGGGTCACGTGCTATTAAATCGCCGACATAATTCAATTCGTTAGGCCAAGTATTTCCGTCCATATAAGAATGGAAAGAAAAGAAATCCATAGGTGAATTAGTATTTTTTACAACATCTATAAATCCTGTATTGCCTGCACTTTCAGCAATTGCAAAAGCAGGTCCGCCGACGGTTGCATCGGGATCGGCTTCGCGAATCCCCCTTGCACCGTATACATACATGTCGTTATATATCCTATTTTGAAAATCACCGTAATTCATAAATACGCCGAATAGATCGGGTTCGTTATAAATTTCGTGATAACCAATTTGCAACCCTACATCCTTATAATGTTTTGCATAGTTGTAGTGCAAATTTTGCCAAGCTTGACGCCAATTTGGTAGGTTTTGGTTCAAATTTGTCCAGCCCCAACTTAGATCATTAGGATTTTCTTGCAAAGGCTTGGGAATATAGCACCAAGACATATATGGCAACACGTCTTTTTCTAAAAGTTGCGCTATTATACCGTCAAGCTGGTCAAAATTATATGAATAATTTTCCCAATCGTCGCCATTACCGGTTACCATCCATTCATCGCCGGTATAATTTCTACCCCCGTCACCCTTTCCGATAGAAAGATCAATACGCAATGATTCGGCGTTAAGATCTTCAATAAGGTTTAAGTCACGCTCATAATTAGAAATGGGATCTATCGTCCCCGCATTATACATAGTGATTTTTTTAAGCAAAGAAAGATTTTCACTTTCGTTTATATCCGCTGTTAAAGTCAATGCACCGGGCACTTCTGTTACGGTAATTTTTTTCTCCGTTGCCCCGCAAGCGCATCTTCTTATGATTTCCCCGTTTACAACTTCCCACTCACCGTAAACGTGACGTAAATGTTCTTGGGGGGAATCGTTGCCACCAACAGCACTCTCTATGTCGCTTGATTTTACGATATCTGATTGTTCTGTATCCATTCCGCACCCCGCAAACATTGACATACTAAACATCAATGCTACAACCAAAGCAATTAATTTTTTCTTCATCAAAGTTTTTCTCCCCACACCGAAAATGGTGCAATTTATTAAAAGCAACTTTTTTTCAATCAACTTTATATCTTTTTTCTTTAATTTTATACCCATATCGAGCAATAGTCCATACACAATAATTTCAAAAAAGTGAATATTAGCAACAGACGATATACTTTTTTACCAATTTAAACACTTTGCATAATGTTTACAAAAAAAACAACAAATTTACTATAATTTGCCCAATTATACTTAATAAGGTGTAAAAAATATAACTCTTTTGCAGTTTTAAAAATATAAATTTACACTTTCAACTTTTTATTAAAAATATATAAAAGTATCCTTTTTTTCACTACACACACTTTGAAAGCAAAGCGTTAACTTCTTTTTTTTAAATAAAAAAATCCTGCGCTTAAAACACAGGATAACAAAGGATATATAGTTTTTATGTTAGTTATATGTATATAAATTTCGTTTTATGAATATATAGCAGCGTAATATACATGACGTGCTATAAATATACATAAAAAGCACGAAAGAATCCCTTAACCGGTTGAAAAAACAAAAGCATTTTACAAAAACTTTTTGTAACCGCTACCGTGTTTTACACAACGCGAAACACGGGATAAGGTGGCGG